>JAGRHA010000237.1 GCA_020445205.1 Gammaproteobacteria bacterium | reverse complement strand
TACGGCGGTTACTGAATGTCGTCCATCTGTTTGGCAGCGACGACCGGATCGTCGTAGAAAGACTGCCCGAGGCGACGACGCCGGCGGCGTAACGCGGCCGGCGTCGTACCCTATCGACGCATCGCGGAGATGCCCTCATGAGTGCACAGACGGAGCGCTTCTACGACGAACTCGCCGACGCCTACCACCTGATCTTCGAGGACTGGCAGACGTCGATCGACCGCCAGGCCGAAGCGCTGAACGCCATGATCCGTGAGCAGTGGGGAGATGCTGTACGACGTGTCGCCGATGTCGCCTGCGGCATCGGCACCCAGGCACTGGGTCTCGCCGCGCTGGGGTTCGATGTCACGGCCGCCGACAGTTCGGACAAGGCCGTGTCACGTGCGCGACGCGAAGCGGCGCAGCGCCAACTGACAATGCATTTCCACACCGCCGACATGCGCCAGTGCCAGGAGCACATCGGTGGCGGTTTCGATCTCGTGATCGCCTGCGACAACGCGGTTCCGCATCTGCTGAACGACGACGACATCCTGCTGGCATTGCGCCAGATGCATGCCTGTCTGCGACGCGGCGGGGGTTTGCTGCTGAGTGTGCGTGACTACGCCGTCGAGACCAAAGGCGACAGCTCGATCAGGCCCTACGGGGTGCGCAAAAGCGACGGGCGGCGCACCATCGCATTCCAGGTCTGGGATTTCGCCGGCGATCAGTACGAGTTGTCGTTGTTCCTGATCGACGACACGGGTCGTCCCGACACACCGACCACGCGTGTGTTTCGTACACGCTATTACGCGATTACCACAGATCACTTGTGCGCCTTGATGCAAGAAGCCGGCTTCACCCGCGTACAACGGTTGGACGAGGGCTTCTACCAACCCGTACTCGTCGGCACGCGCGCGTAACGGTCGAGGTCAGGGTTGCGCTGGTGGTTTCGCCTCGCTGGCGGAACGCGCGACCGGCCAGCCTTGCGCCAGCCAGGCCGTCATGCCACCGTCGACCACGCGTGCATCGGTGAAACCGCGACGCGCGAGCCATACGGCGGCCTCGGCTGAGCGACGATCGGTGCGACAGACGATGGCGATCGGGCGTGTCGGATCGTCGCCGAGTTCGTCGACACGCCGTGCCAGCTCCTCGAGCGGCAGATTGAACGCCCCTGCGATATGACCCTGTTCGCCCACGAAGTCGTCCGCACTGCGGACATCGAGGATCAGGCCCTGCGCGTTGTCGGCGCGTTCCTTCAGTTCCGCGATCGCGAGCATGGGTTGCAGACGCAGACGGGCGACGAGCCGCGGCACGAAGGCGACGACGGCGAGCAGCGCCAACGCGATCAGGGCATTGCGGATCGTGCCTGTGCTGCCGGCAACGGCCTCACGGCCGGCAAAACCCAGGTAGGTGTAAGCCACGGTTCCCGGCAGCATGAACACGAAGCTCGTGACCACATATTGCAGCAGCGGGATGCGGGTCAGGCCGAGGGCATAGTTGAGGAGATTGAACGGGAACAGAGGCACCAGTCGTGTGAAAGCCACAAAGCGCCAGCCTTCGGCTTCGACGCCGCGTACGAGGCGCTGCGCCCATCCACCGGCATTCTCGATCTTCGTCTGCACCCAGTGTGCGGCGAGGTGACGCGTGAGGAGGAAAGCCAACAGCGCGCCCAGCGTCGCGCCGACCAGGTTATACAGCGTGCCCCATACCGGTCCAAACAATGCGCCGCCGGCGAGGGTAACGACGGAGCCCGGCAGGAACAGCACCGTGGCCAGTGCGTATAGGGTGACGAACAGCAGCGGTGCGACGATGCCCGCGTCGCGTACCCACGACTGTAACGCTGCGATATCGAGCTGCTCACGGTAACTGAAGGCGAGCACCATTGTGAGCGCAAGCACGAACAGCAGTAACGCGCGCAAGCGTGGACTAATCATGCGCATCGTCGGTACGCGACCATTGCCGGCGATTGATCACGTAGCCGTCGATGCGGCCACGGAATGGCAACAGCAACATGCCCGAAAGCCAGGTCACGTCACGGCGTTGGGCGTAACCGCGTATGCCGATCGTCATGCCCTCGTGGCCGCCACGCGGCTGCGCACGATAGGTACCGAACAGGCGGTCCCACACCGACAGGTTGAAGCCGAAGTTGGAGTTGGTCTCGTCGTCCTCGACCGAGTGATGCACACGGTGCATGTCCGGGGTGACGACGAACCAGCGCAACACGCGATCGACGGCTGCTGGCAGGCGGACGTTGCCGTGGTTGAACATCGCCATCGCGTTGAGCAGCACCTCGAACACGATGACCGCGGCCACGGGTGGACCGAGCACGGCAATCGCAGCGAACTTGATCAGCATCGATAGAATGATCTCGATCGGGTGAAAGCGGGCACCCGTGGTGAGGTCGTAATCGGGGTCGGCGTGGTGTACGCGGTGCAAACGCCACAACAGCGGGATTGCGTGCACCATCACGTGCTGCAACCAGATCACAAAGTCCAGCGCGACGACGGCAATCACGAAGGCCAGCCAGGCGGGCAGGGCGACAGCGTTCAGGACACCCCAGCCTTGCTGCACAGCGAATGCGGCCATGCCGACGGCTGCGGCGGGAAACAACAGGCGCAACACGACCGTATTGAGCACCACGAGGCCGATGTTGTTAGCCCAGCGCACGCCCTTGGGCACCTGTAGCACGCGCCGCGGCGCGAGCATCTCCCAGATCGCCATGACAGCGAATGTGCCGAGAAAGAAGGCCAGGCGGATACCGGCTTCGTGCGTGATCAATGTATCCATGGTTACGTGTTGAAAATCGGCTCCATTGTCGGTACTGCATGGCCGATGGTCTTGGTGAGTCGACGCGGGAATCGTCACCGACTTGCTTACCGGCAACGGTCCGGCGGCGCCGGCGCCCAACCATCGGGGCCTGTGTCACGCGCGTTTCGCGACGCTGGCAAGAGGCGCTGATACATCGACGCCAACCTCGCCGGCGCCGATCGACTCGCCGTTGTACATCGGGTCGGCCACTGTGTCGGTCACGCCACAGCCAGATCTGCGGCAGACGCCGCCACGATCGGCTTCAACGCTACGATAACAGCGAAACCAGCGCGCAAACAAAGGTCGGACGCGCCGCGTGTGTCCCTGCCCTGACATCCGCATTGGCGGATTCCGGCTCAGGCGCGGGCGCTGTGTGCGAACACGTTGGATATCACGGTCGGCGGTGGTGCGGCGAGGTTGCAACCACGGCGCGTTCGCATCGACCGCACCGTTGCCATCTGCGGTTCGGCGCGCGAGCATGGGCGACGACGAGCAAGATCGTCAGCAGCGTGAGCGCGCCTGCGGTGAGACGGTAGTCCTGCCACCAGGCAAGCGCCGGCTGGCGATCCATGGTCGCGCTATTGAAGGTGAATCGCTGCAGCTGTTCCGCGCTGGGGGAACTACCGAAGCGACCCACAGCGAGAAAGATCACCGTCGATGCCCGTGTCGTCAGGCCTGCGATGAAAGTGAAGTACACAGACAGCGGTTCGCGCTGCGACAGGGCAAACGGCCCCGGCAGACACCAGGTGCCCACCGAGCAGCGTGGCGCACGCGCTCGCGTCGGGCGCATTCAGACGGTCAACTATGCGGCCAATGACCGGTTACCGTGAGCGCGAGCATGCCGAGTATGAGCAAGAAGATCACCCAGCTTTCGGGATTGCCGTTGCGCAGCATGGCGAGCGCCATCTGCCATTGGCCCAGACGGTTCGCCGACGGCAGCAACGTCTCGACGTGTTGGTGTAGATGCGCGGGCTCGTAGATCGCGCGTCCGCGACCGTCGCGCAGGGTGACGAACTCGTCGCCAATCCATAGGACGCGCTCGTTGTAGCGAACGTCGACAAGCGCAGCGCTGCTCGCAGGTCGGGTGCCGTGACGCACGTAGAGCCGCTGGCCGTCGCTGCCGAGCTGCGGCAACATCCGGCGGATCAGCACAATCAGGGGCAAAGGCAGCACGATCATGCCGAGCAGCCATGGACGCAGCTCGGGGCTCCACAGCAGATCGCGCACGTCGCCGGAGACGGCCAGCAATCCGAAGATCGGCAATAACGGCAGCAGCAGCGCCAGCACCGTCATCTGCTTTTGCATACGGGCAAGGCGTGGCTTGGGACGTAGCCAATAGACGCCCATCTCCGCGACGAGTGGTGCCGGCTCGGGCCTATGTGTGGCCGCTTCGCGCATCGCGATCTTCGCGCGGATGGCAACCAGCAGCACGCCAATGAGGCCGACACCCAGCACGGCCAATCCCACCCAGGAGACCATGCGGTAGCGATCGTGATCGGCACGCAGCTGTTGCATGCGCTGCCGATAGGTTGCATCACCGAACACCTTTACGCTGCCGTCGGCGGCAACGCGATAGAGTGTGAAGTCGTCGATGTCGGCTACGAAGGCATTCATTGCGTGGGCTTCGACAGCGACAGGCCCGGCCCCCGCCGGCAGGTCGATCAGCTGGCGGGGCGTACCGTCCGCGTCGTAGGCGATCAGGTCTTTGGCGATATACGCGAGATCACTGACGAGCACCCACCAGCCGTCACGCTCGTTGCCAGCGAAGTCCAACGGCAGGCGCTTGCTCGTGAACGCGGTATGACCGTCGAGTTCGCGACCCGTGCGTACATACCTGTCGCCATCGGCGCGAAACGCCTGCACGGCGCCCGCGTCCGTGTTGCTCACCCACAAGGTGTGTTGTGGTGACAGCCAGATCTCGTTGGGTGCGGCGAGGCCATCGACCATGAGCTGCGCATGCGCACGGTCGAACGGCGGCGTGAGACGCCAGATCCGATGTCCATGCGTGGCGGCGACCCACAGTCGCTGCGCCGACTCATCGTAATGAATCTTGAGGAAGCGTCCCGCGACCTTGTCGAGATCGGCGAAACGCTCACACGTGGTCCGTTCGAGATTGCATCGCCACACACTCGCGGTATCGGCTTCGGCGAGCAATACATCGCCGTTGTCGAGGCGCTGGATATCAGCCAGCGGCGTGGGCACGGAGAGATCCGCAAAGGCTGTTTGCGTCAGCACCTCGCCGTTGTGGACATCGAGTTCGACCAGCCCCGCGGAGTCGCCGACGAGTACCGTCCGCTGATCGATGGCGAGGTGCACGGGACCGTGGTAATGCGATGCGCGGCCATCGCCCCAGAGATGCAGCGCCAGCCCCGCGAGCACGAGAAGAATCAGCGCAGTGGCGGCAGTATTTTGGTTGGACGTGTTCAGAAGCGGACCTCCCTGTCGTACCTTCGGGTATTCGTGTTCGTCGTGGTCTTTCAGCGTCTCGGGTGTTTAGCCGACGGTGCGGTTCAAGTGATCAATTAACCAAGCGAACACCGCTGAACGCCATGTTTCCCATTCGTCCGTTGGTACTGGCTCCTCAGGTGATAGCGGATACTTCACTTCCGCTGGCTCGCGATCGGTCCGCGACTGCCGTGAGTGTTGCGAGGACGGAGCCGCCGAACGGATGTTTTCAGTCGCACTGCTGATACCTGCGGGCGTCACACCCCCGCCGATCAGCGCGCGCGAAAGCGCAGGAAGTGATCGAAGCTGAACGTCTGTTCGGGATGACGCAGGGTGAATTCCAACACCCGGATTCGTCCTACCGTTTCACTGGTTGCCGTCGCCTTTCTGCGTAGCTCCTCGAGGCGCCATTTCGCCCAGTTGGTCGCCGCGAGCTGGCCGAAGTCCTGGTGCTGCCGGATCACCTCGACGACTTCTTCAATCATGTGCGCGATGCGGTCTTGCGAACCAGCGATCTGCGTCGACAGCATACGCGTCGATGCGTTTTCGTGGACATGCTGAGCGACATAGACGGCCAAGGCACAGCTTGCTGCGATCTTGCAGATGAACGGCCCGAACTGCACACCTTCCCGTGTATCGAACCACCACACGCTGTTGGAAACGTAGACGCGGGCACTGCGATAAAACTGGGCCTCTGGAGCCTCCCCGAACCGCGACGTGGTCATGCTTGCCTCTTTGTACTGCATGACAGGTTGTCGGCCCGATCGGCTTCATCCTTAACGTCATGGACCGTGTCGTGCGAGTTTCGGCGGCCGCAATATGCGCCGCTTCGGGGCCGACGTAGGCGCTGCCGTTTCGGCATCGACTGCGCTGGGCCAAGTGGAACGAAAATCCTTCTTCGCCAGAGCCGATACGACTTGCCATGTCGGGGACGCGACTGCGAACTGCGTTCACCGAGCCTGGGCATGTCGAACCGTCGTGAACGTTGGGCAACAGCGCCGACAATTCATCGCTGGGTTGCGCAATGCGAATCGCCAAGTCTCTTCGCGGCGGCGCGGCTTCCTGCCGCAGCCTCGACCGCCATCGGGAAAAGCCGACTCATCGAAAGGCGATCGTATGCAGGATCTTGATCCGAGACATGGCACCGCGATGTGACAGGATCTGGCGGTGCCGAATGAGGTGCTGCAGCACCGGCATGCACCGGGCGGATGCGCTTGTGCGCCGGTGCTGCCGGATAGCCAAAGGGTGCTGCAAGCCAGTGAACTGTCGGCCCGCAGACAGCGCGGGCGCCGATGTGCACACGCCGGGCGCCCGCTGCCGCAGCTTGTGCGCGAAGCGGCTGGCACGCCACACGGTATCCGTCGAAGGGTGTCCGCCGGCCTACCCGCTCAGTTGCACATCACGCCGCGTTCCACATGATCATTGTCCGAGGTATACAGGCGGCCTGCGCTGCATCCATGCGTCGAGGCCTTCGTGCACATCGTGCGTCGTGGCCATACGCGCAAACTGCTCCTTCTCGATCTCCAGCCCTTCCTGAATCGTGGTGTTGAGACCACGCGTGACGGCCGTGATGATGCGCGACACGGTGAGTGGCGAATGGCGAAGAATCCGCCCCGCGAGTTCGAACGCCGTCGACATCAGCTTGTCGTTTGGGACGACGGCATTGACCAGGCCCAACGCGTACGCCGTGTCTGCGTCGAACGCGTCTCCCGTGAGCAGATAGCGCAAAGCGCGTTTGCGCCCCGCAAGCCTCGGCAGACGCTGCGTGCCACCGAACGTCGGCGGGATGCCAATGTTGATCTCCGGTTTGGCGAACGTCGCCGTATCGCTCGCGACCGCGAGGTGCGCGGCCTCGGTGATCTCGCAGCCGCCGCCATAGGCAAGGCCGTTTACCGCGACGATGACAGGTTTCGGAAAAGCTTCCAGGCGTGATGTCAACGCTTGGCCGCGGCGGACGAACTCCCTGACGGCGTGATCGACGCCGTGCCTTACGCTGGCCGAGAATTCGTAGATGTCGGCGCCGGCCGAGAACGCGCGATCGCCCGCACCCGTGAGGATCACGGCACGTATGTCGTCGTCTTTCTCCACCACGTCCAGGCGCTGCTGCAAACGATCGATCAAGGCGTAGTCGAGCGCGTTGAGTTTTTCGGTTCGATTCAGCGTCAGCAGCGTGATGCCGTGCGTGTTCTGCATCAAGACCAGGTCAGTCATGGCGTGTTCTCTTCAGCGACAGTGCCAGACCAATCTAGGTGTGCTACTTCTCTTTGTACACTCACTGTACGGTATACCTACATGCCACGATCAGGGGCCAAGACACGCGATACGATCATCGTCGCCGCAAACACGCTGTTCTATCGCTTTGGCATCAAGGCGACGAGTCTCGATGCAATTGCCGAAAGGGCCGGCGTGACCAAGCGTACCGTGTACTACCACTTCCGCAGCAAGGACGATCTGATTGCCGAGTACCTCGCTACGCGCGACCAACCGAACCTCGAGGCTTTCCAGGCATGGTTCGAGCAAGCGCGAGGCACGTTGCCGGAAAGGGTTCGTGCCATTTTCGATGGCGTCGCCGAGACCATTGGCCACGCAAGATGGCGTGGCTGCGGGTTTCAGCGCACGGTGGGCGAGCTGGCAAATAAACCGGGGCACCCCGCATTCAAGGTCGCATCAGCGCACAAGAAGCGCGTGGAGTCGTGGCTCGCCTACGAGTTCCAGCAGCGCGGTGTGCCGCATCCCGAGGACATTGCGTGCCAGGTTACGTTGCTGCTCGAAGGCGCATTCGCGGCGATGTTGATGCACCGCGATCGCCGTTACGTGACACAGGCAGGAAACGCCGCGGCCTGCATCGTCGGACACTCTTTGTCTGGGCGTTCACGCTAGGACGCCAGCCAGGTCAGCCATAGGGCGGGCATGAACGCGTCCGGGCTTCAGATGGCCAGGTTGGACATGAACACCGCATGACAGGTGCGGGCCAAACTCTTGTCACTTAGTGCGGGCCTCATTGCGCATTCGCACACCCGGCGCGCTCACTTGAGCATGCTGATCGCGGGGGCGCCCATTGAATCCGCGCAGTAAGGGTCCTGGCGCTCGGCGGCTAAAGGTCGTTTCCGGTTCCGCGATGCTACAGTGAGTACACAGATCGCCATTGCGTCCTTCCCAATGCTCAAGTTCCGCCAGCCGCCCAAAGATCCCGGTGTCATCTTTCTCGAGGACACAGACCGCCCGTTGCCCGAGGTCCTCAATCCCAACACGCGCTATATGTTCACGGGTGAGATCGCCAAGGGGGGCAAGTCGGTCATCTTGTCCTGTAAGGACCTGCATCTCTCGCGCGTGGTCGCTTATAAGACGCTACGTGCGGAGTTCGTCGACGACGAGATCGAGAACACCCGGCTGCTGCGCGAAGCACGGGTTTCAGGCATGTTGCAGCACCCGAACACGATGCCGGTTTACGAGGTCGGTCGTGACCGCAAGGGCCACTACTACTTCACGATGAAACTGGTCCACGGCTACACGCTGCGCGAGATCCTCGACTACCGCGAGCGCTATGACCTGACCCAGTTGGTTTACGTCATCGAGCAGATCGGTCATGCCTTGGCGAACGCTCACGCACACCGCGTCGCGCACCGGGATATCAAACCCGAGAATATTCTGGTCGGGCCCTACAACGAGGTCTTGTTGCTGGATTGGGGACTTGCCAAGGTGTGGAGCAAGGATGGTTGCACGAGCGACGATGACAACCTTCAGACCGGCGAGGTGAGCGACAGCGATATGTCCATCACCGGTCACGGCAAGCTACAGGGCACGTTGTGTTACATGTCGCCGGAACAGATTCGGCGCGATCCGAACATCAGCTTCAGCACCGATATCTATAGCCTGGGTTCCGTGCTGTACGAAGTACTGACCGGCCGTACACCGTTCAGCGGCGACACGAGCTATGAGATCATGGACAAGGTTCAGAATCAGGCGCCGGCGAGCCCCTCGACGATCGCCAAGTTCAAAGTCCCGAAAATTCTCGAACAGCTGTGCATGAAATGTCTGCACAAGGATGCCGCCGATCGACCCGCATCGATGGACGTTTTCCTGCGTGTGCTGCAACAGGATTGGGCCAAGGACCTGGTGAAGAAATGAATGAAGGCTCAGACACAAAAACCGGGGCGGTACGCCGCCCCGGTTGATGATCTCGATCCGTCGATCCAGCGCGCTTAGGCGAGCGCTTTCTTGGTCACCTTCACGATGACGGCAGCGACTTTGTAAGGGTCGGCGTTGGATGCCGGCCGACGGTCTTCCAGTCGCCCCTTCCAGCCGTCTTCCACCGTCCCGATCGGAATACGAATGGACGCACCACGGTCGGAGACGCCGTAGCTGAACTGGTCGATCGATTGGGTTTCGTGCTTGCCGGTCAGACGCAGTTCGTTGTGCGCGCCATACACGGCAATACAGGCAGGAATGTTCTTGCCGAACTCGTCGCAGATCTTGGTGAAGACGGTTTCGTCACCTTTGTCACGCATCGCGCCATTGGAGAAGTTCGCGTGCATGCCGGAACCGTTCCAATCGGTATCGCCCAGCGGCTTCGGGTGCCAGTCAACGGTCAGATCATAGCTCTCCGCGCAGCGCTCCAGCAGGTAGCGCGCCAGCCAGATTTCGTCGCCGGCACGGGTCGCGCTCTTGGCGAAAACCTGGAATTCCCACTGACCAGCCGCCACTTCGGCATTGATGCCTTCGACGTTGAGGCCGGCTTCGAGGCACATGTCCAGGTGCTCTTCGAT
>JAGRHA010000236.1 GCA_020445205.1 Gammaproteobacteria bacterium | reverse complement strand
CTGCGACTTGTCGAGACCATAGGCCAGCGCGGCCGCGGTCGGCTCGTTGATGATGCGTTTGACGTCGAGACCGGCGATGCGGCCGGCGTCCTTGGTCGCCTGACGCTGCGAATCGTTGAAGTAGGCCGGCACCGTGATGACCGCCTCGGTGACGGTCTCACCCAGGTAGTCCTCGGCCGTCTTCTTCATCTTCTGCAGCACCTTGGCCGAAATCTCCGGCGGCGCCATCTTGCCACCGTTGACCTCGACCCAGGCGTCACCATTGTCCGCCTTGACGATCTTGTACGGCACCATGTCGATGTCTTTCTTGACCACGGCGTCTTCGAAGCGACGGCCGATGAGACGCTTGATCGCAAACAGGGTGTTCTTGGGGTTGGTCACGGCCTGGCGTTTGGCGCTCTGGCCGACCAGCACCTCGCCGTCACTCGTGTAGGCGATGATCGACGGTGTGGTGCGATCACCCTCGCTGTTCTCGATGACCTTGGCCTTACCACTCTCCATGACCGCGACGCAGGAGTTGGTGGTGCCGAGGTCGATACCGATGATCTTGCCCATGTGTTGAATCTCCGATTCGGGAAAACGTTTGAAACTGGTAACTAAATGGGGTTGTTCCGCGCTGCTTCAAGGGGTCGGCGGCATCAACCGGCTGCCTGCGACACCATGACCATCGCCGGACGCACGAGACGGCCGTTGAGCGTGTAGCCCTTCTGCACGACCGCGACCACGGTATTCGGCGGCACGTCGGCGCGTGGCTGCATCGACATCGCCTGGTGGAATTCGGGATTGAACGGCTGATTGATGGGGTCGATCTGCTCGACGCCGAACTTGCTCATGACATCGCCGAGCATCTTCAGCGTCAGTTCCGTACCCTCGCGCAACTTGCCGACGTCGGCGTCGGCGTCCTGCGCGGCACTGTGGCCGAGTTCCAGGCTGTCCCAAACACCCAGCAGTTCGGCGACGAACTTGTCGAGCGCGAATTTGTGCGCGTTCTCGAGGTCGCGCGCATGGCGGCGTTTGAGGTTCTCGATCTCGGCGTGCGCGCGCATCATCTGCTCGTAATGCTGCTCCGCCTTGCTGCGTGCGTCTTCGAGCATCTGCGCCAGGTCGCCGGCGGCATGTTCAGCGTTCTCGCTGTCGGCTTCGAGTTCAGCCGCACTGTCTTCGAAGGTCGTATCGTCGACCATTACCTCGTCGGTGGACTTGTCCTGCGTCGGCCGATCCTGCTGTTCGCTCATCAGTGCCTCATTCAAGCGATTGATAGTTAAAGGTTTTGAATCTTCGACCCCGACATGTCGGCAGCCGTCATCGCACACACATGGGGACGCCCGGCGCGATTACAAGGCCTGCAGCGGATAAATGTCGGATTTGCGCCGAAAAGACGGGATCAGCGGGTCTTGAACGCGCTACCGAGGAACTTCGCCGTGATGTCGACGATCGGGATCACGCGATCGTACGCCATACGTGTCGGTCCGATCACGCCGAGCACGCCGATGACCTCCGAGTCGACCTCGTAGGGTGCCGTGATCACGGAGCAATCCTTGAGCGTCAGGTAGCCCGACTCCTCGCCGATGAAGATCTGCACGCCATCGGCCTCGAGACTGCGATCGAGCAGGTGCAGGATCTCCTGCTTCTCGGTGAACGCGTTGAACAACGATCGCAGGCTGTCGACCTGGGCGAGTTCGTCGAAATCCATGAGGTTGGTCTGCCCGGCGACGACGAAATCACCGTTGGTTGCCGCCGTATTGCCGTCGTCGTCGGCAAACACGGCCGTCGCCATTTCCAGCGCCTCGACCATCAGCGCGTCGAGATTCTGCCGCGTCTCCTGCATTTCCTTGAGCACGAGCCGGCGGATCGCGGCCAGGTCCTGGCCCGCGTAATGCCGCGTGATGTAGTTGCTGAGCTGCTCGAGATCGCTGCGGCTGAACGGCTTTGCGGTTTCGATGATGCGGTTGAACACCTCACCGGCCGCATTGACGATCACGGTCAGCACACGCTGCCCCGACAAGGGCACGAATTCGATCTGCTTGACCTTGATCTGGTTGTGCTTGGGCACCATCACCACGCCGGCGAGGTGGGTCAGGTTCGACAGCAGGCGCGATGCCGAATCGACGAGCCCCGATGGGATCTCGCGCGAACTGTCGAACTGGGTCTGCATCTGCCGCAACAGCGCCTTGTCGATCGGTTTCAGCGACAACAGCGAATCGACGAACAGACGGTAACCGGACACGGTCGGTATCCGACCCGCGGAGGTATGCGGCGAAGCGACGAAGCCGAGATCTTCGAGATCGGCCATGACATTGCGGATCGTCGCCGGACTCAGATCGAGACCGGCGTCCTTGGCCAGGGTGCGCGAACCGACGGGCTGGCCGTCACGGATATAGCGTTCGATCAGTACCTTGAGGAAGTACTGGGCACGTTCACTGATCGCATTATCGGGTCCGCCTGCCGCCACCTGTCGATTCCCACCGGTTGAGATCTTGTACTTGCAGACAGCCGTGCGGCCACCCATGTTCCAAGCGATTATGGAAACGCTCTTTTTTCAGTGTCAAGGAAGGCGCAGGTGCGCTTGGCGCCCGCACGGCCGCATGCTAGTTTGCGAGGCCATATGCAGCGTGCCGGATCGTTCCTATTGTGAATCCCCTTCCCGCCGATTTTCAGCGTATCGCGGTCATCGCCAAACCCGATGCCGCCGACCATCTGCGGTCGACGCTGCGGCGCCTCAAGGAAGTGCTCGACGCACGCGGACTCACGCTGCTGCCCGACGCGCAGACCGCGCTGCTGTTGTCGCTCGATGGTGGTCGCGCGGCGGGCGAACTCGCCGCGGACTGTGATCTGGGCATCGTCGTCGGCGGCGACGGCACGCTGCTGAGTGCGGCGCGCGAATTCGCCGATACCGGCGTTCCGCTGCTCGGCGTCAACCTCGGACGTCTGGGTTTCCTCGTCGACATCTCGCCCAACGACCTCGCGCAATGTCTCGGTGCCGTGCTCGACGGCCAGTATGTCGAGGACCGGCGCTTCCTGCTCAGCGCGAGCGTGAGCGGACAACCGACGGCGCTGGCCTTCAACGACGTCGTGCTGCACAAGTGGAACATTGCGCGCATGATCGAGTTCGAGACCTGGATCGACGGGCGCTTCGTCTACACGCAGCGCTCCGACGGCCTCATCATCTCGACGCCGACAGGTTCCACGGCCTACGCGCTGTCGGGTGGCGGGCCCTTGCTGGCACCGGGGCTCGAAGCCATCGCCCTGGTACCGATCTGCCCGCACACCCTGAGCAACCGCCCCATCGTCGTGCACGCCAGCAGTGAGATCGAGATGTCGGTCTGCGGACACACCGACCCGAAAGACGTACGCATCACCTGCGATGGCGCGACCACGCTGACCCTCGGCCACGGCGACAAGCTGTGCATCCGTCGTCACGCCAAACCCGTGCGCCTGCTGCACCCGGTCGGCCACGACCACTTCAACGTGCTGCGCGCCAAACTCGGTTGGGGCGAGCTGCCGAAGAACTGACATGCTCAGTCGCATCGCGATCGAAAATCTGGTCATCGTGCGCGAACTCGATCTCGGACTCGGCACGGGCATGACGGCGTTGACGGGCGAAACCGGCGCCGGCAAATCGATCCTCATCGATGCGCTGGGGCTGGCACTCGGCGACAAGACCGACAATGGCATGATCCGCGCCGGCGTCGACAAAGCCGAGATCAACGTCGCTTTCGATCTGCCCGCAGACTCCGCCGTACACGCCTGGCTCAGCGAACACGATCTCGACGCCGACGGCGACTGCCTGTTGCGTCGCGTGCTGGTGCGCGACGGCCGCAGCCGCGCCTACATCAACGGCACGCCATCAACCCAGGCCCTGCTGGCCGAACTCGGCGCCCTGCTCGTCGACATCCATGGCCAGCACGCGCACCAGTCGCTGCAACGCGGTGCCGCCCAGCGTGAATTGCTCGATGCCTATGCCGGTCTGCGCGAGCCGCTGCGCGAGGTCGCACAACGCTATCGTGAGTGGCGTGCGCTGGCAGACGATCAAGCCGCGCTGACCGCCGCGGCCGCGGACCGCGCGAGCCGCATCGATTACCTGCGCTTCCAGCTGTCTGAAATGGAAGACGGTGTGCCCGACGCCGACGAACTCACCGCGCTCGATGCCGAACACGACCGCCTCGCCCACGCCGAGCGTCTGCTCAACGAGTCCGCGGGCGTGCTCGACCAGCTCAGCGATGGTGAGCCATCTTTGCAGCAGGCTCTGCAGCATGCCTTGCACGTGCTCGGCGATCTCGCGGCGATCGACGGCACGCTGAACGAGGCCGTCGACCTGCTCGCTTCGGCGGAGATCCAGATCGGCGAAGCCGCCAGCGCGCTGCGTCACTACCAGGATCGTGTCGATCTCGACCCGCAACGCCTGCAGGCGATCGACGACCAGCTCGGGCGCATCCACGATCTCGCACGCAAGCACCGCGTCGAGCCCGAGGCGCTCGGCGAGCTGCACGCACGCCTGACGGAAGAATTGCAGACGCTCGAGAACGCCGACTCGAATCTCGCCTCGCTGGCACGCCGGCTCGCCGACAGCGAACGCGACTATCGCGACGCCGCAGCGACGCTGTCCAAGGCCCGTCGACGTGCAGCGAAAACGCTGTCGCAGACCGTGACGGACAGCATGCAGACACTCGGCATGCAGGGCGGCACCTTCCGCGTCACCGTCGACAGTGATGCCCAGCGCGCTGCGGCACATGGCGTCGACCGCGTGCAGTTCCTCGTCGCCGCCAACCCCGGGCAGACCGAGGCTGCGCTCGCCGACGTCGCCTCGGGCGGTGAGCTGTCGCGCATCAGCCTCGCGATCCAGGTTGCGACCGCGGGCTGCGGCCAGGTGCCGACGCTGATCTTCGACGAGGTCGATGTCGGCATCGGCGGCGCGGTCGCCGAGATCGTCGGCCAGCTACTGCGCACGCTCGGCCGCGAGCGCCAGGTGCTGTGCGTCACCCACCTGCCACAGGTCGCCTCACAGGCCCATCAGCAGTTGCGCGTGCAGAAGTCGAGCGACGGTCGCACGACCGAGACGCGCATCATGCCGCTCGATGCGGCCTCGCGCATCGACGAGGTCGCACGCATGCTCGGTGGTATCGCCATCACCGAGCAGACGCGGCGCCACGCCAGCGAGATGATCGAGCAGGCGCAACTCGGCGGCTGAGGAGACGCGCGTCGCGCATCGACCGCGGCGGCCCGTCCCTGCGACAATCACGCCATGAAGCCGTCCGCCGCTCCCCATCGTCCAAACGCACACAAGCCGGAGATCCTCGCCCCGGCCGGCGGTCGGGCGCAGCTCGAGGCAGCGGTATGGGCCGGCGCCGACGCCGTGTACTTCGGTCTCGACAGCGGTCTCAACGCACGCGTGCGTGCGACCTCGTTCGCCATCGACGACCTGCCCGCGACCATGGACTACCTGCATGAACGCGGCGTGCGCGGCTACCTGACGCTCAACACACTGGTGTTCGACGAAGAGCTCGCGGCTGCCGAAGATCTGGTGCGCGCGGCCGCCGTAGCGGGTGTCGATGCATTGATCGTGCAGGACATCGGGCTGGTCAGGTTGGCGCGTGCGGTCGCGCCGTCTTTGCCCGTGCATGGCAGCACACAGATGTCGATCACCGACGCCGCCGGCGTCGCCTTCGCCGCACAGCTCGGCGTGCGCCGCGTCGTCGTCGGCCGCGAACTGTCGATCGACGACATCGCCAGCGTGATCGCCGACAGCACGGTCGAGATCGAGGCCTTCGTGCACGGTGCACTGTGCGTGAGCTACAGCGGGCAGTGCTTCTCCAGCGAGGCCTGGGGTGGACGCTCGGCCAACCGCGGCCAGTGCGCGCAGGCCTGCCGCCTGCCCTATGGCCTGGTCGTCGATGGCGAACCGCGCGCACAGGGCGACCTGCGCTACCTGTTGTCGCCGCAGGATCTCATGGCACTCGAGTTGCTGCCGCGCCTGGTGCGTGCCGGCGTCCACAGCTTCAAGATCGAAGGCCGATTGAAGGGCCCGGAGTACGTCGTCGCCACGGTCAGCGCGTATCGCGCGGCACTCGATCGCATCTGGGATTCGCTCACGCCCGACGGCAGCGATGTCGCACCGGCAACCCTCGCGCCGGCACAACGTCGCCGCCTGGCACAGGTGTTCTCACGCGGACAGGATGCCAATGCCGACGGCCTCACACCCGGCTTTCTGCTCGGTCCACAGCACCAGCAGCTGGTGATCGGTCTTAACCCGCGTCAT
>JAGRHA010000235.1 GCA_020445205.1 Gammaproteobacteria bacterium | reverse complement strand
GCCGCATGGCTGAACTATGTGTTCCCATTCCATTGAGGACGTGACAATTCACCTGCGATAACCAAGCACGGTACGGCTGCGGCATCCGCGACGCCCGTACGACGCGGGTGTTCATGCCTGGACTCGCCGGGCACAGACACGGTCGATGCCGACAGTACTTGATACGTACGCGACCGCCGTCGCAAGCTCAGCGCGTCACGTGCGTGTGAATCGTCAGCGCCGACACTCGGCCTCGAAGCGTTGAACCGCCGTGAAGCGACGTTGCGGCTTACCCTTGAGGCCCTCGATCTCGCGCTCGAGTTCGACGCAGCGATCGCCGAGTTCGCCGCCCTGCCCCGGAGTTTCGGTGGTCAGCGGCGACGCCGCATCGTCGTGCTTTTGGTAAAGGACAGAGCGACTCGGATCGTTGACCGGCAGTTCGGTATTGAGATCGCCCGCGCGCGCGCCGACGCATGCCAACCCCGCGAGCAATGTTGCTGCGATTCTGATCGACGTCGTCATTTCTTCGATGCCCGCTCGTTCACTGCACGCCACTCGCCCTTGTCATTGGCGCAGAACTCGAACGTGCCACCGCCCGTCAGCGTCTTGGCCTGATTCACGACCTTGAGCTGGCGACAGCGCCTACCGTCTTTTTCCGAACTCGAGATGGGCGTGGACGAGCCATGATTGCCGCTCGCTTCGTTCTTCCAACTACGGGTCTCGCCGTCGGCAGCATTGTCGAGGGCATCACGCACGTTGCCTTTGAACATGTCCCAATCCTGATCAGTGAAATGCCGCACCGGTGAATCATCCATCCATAGCGCGGCTGCCGCCGACGCCGCGGGTGAAATCACGCACGCGCCGCCGAGCACGGCGGTGAGCGAAAGCATCGGGAGAATTCTCATGTCTGGCTCCTTGCAAGCATCTTCAATTGCGCACCGATGATACGCGCGGGTGCATGCCAGCGTCGAGAAAGCCGCGGCACGGGCATTGCGTTCTTCGCCCGAGGGGTCACGTGGCGATCGACGCCACGTCACCTAATCACTGGCGGTCCGCCGGTGGCTGCGAGGATGCCGGCGCTTGCGGAGGAAAGTGCGCAGCGAGTGTCTTGCGATAGTGTTCGGCCCGAACCTCGTCGCCCTGCTCCGCATAGCCATTGGCGAGCGCCAGCAGAATATCGCGGTTGCCAGGATGGCGTGTATTTGCGCGTTCCAACACCTCCAGAGCTCGCACCTTCTCGCCCGCCCCCTGCAAAGCCAGCGCATACACATAGGCGTAGCGCGGTCGGTCGGGTGCCAACTGCGCGGCATCGCGCAGGTGCGGCACCGCATCGGCGAGTGCTTTTTGCCGGATCAGCGCCAAACCAAGCGCGTGCGACAGATCGGCATCTTCGCCGACGCGCCCGTGGCCATCGCGCAGCATCTGGACGCCCTCGGCATCGCGTCCGAGCTGCCGGTACAGATCGGCAAGGTTGACGTACGCAGGACTGAATGCCGGGTCCAGACGCAAGGCTGTCCGATAGGCCGACTCGGCAGCCGGCACATCACCCATGGCGTTGGCGACCAACGCCAGATTGAGCTGCGACTCGGGACGTTCGGCCGTCACCCGTAGTGACTCGCGGTATTCCTCGACGGCCTGCGTCAACACCGCGCGGTAACGATCAGGTACACGTTGGCGCAGCAAAGGGGCCAGTGCACGCGCAGCCTCGAGGCGCACGCTGCGATCGGGATCTTCGAGCAGGCCCCACCCCAGGTCGACGCGGGTGCGCACATCGGTTACGCCGAGGTAGCGCGCCGCCGCGGCACGCAGCAGCGGGTCTGGGTCTTCGAGCAGACCTTGCACCCGGGTCACGTACTGCTGCCCGGCGAGTGCGCTCAGACGATCGAGTGCCGTGGCACGTGCGATCGCGGGATACGTCGCATTCACCGCCAACGCGGCAAGATGCTCCGGCGCCCGTGGCGACCCATTGGCGGCCGCCTGCAGGACGTCGCCGAAATGCGCCGCGCCCCGGCGCGTGCTTGCCGGATACCAATCGGCAACGACCGCCGCCGCCCAATCCGCCGTGCGCTCGGTATGACAGCCAGTACAGGCATCTGGGCTACCGAGTCGTGCGGCAACATCCGGCCGCGGCACGCGCATGCTGTGATCCGCACGCTCATCGATCACCATGTACTTCCTTTGCGGCATGTGGCATGCCGTGCAGGAAGCGCCCGCGGTGCCCGCGACATGGTGATGATGCGCGGGCGTGTCGAAGGTGTCCGCCTGATGGCAGCGTACGCACAACGCATTACCCTCGGCACGTAGCTGCAGGCTGTGTGGTTCGTGGCAGTCGCTGCAGGTCACACCGGCGTGGTACATCGGACTCTGGATGAAGGATCCGTAAACATACACCTCGTCCTTGATCTGCCCGTCGGGGTAATAGAGATGCTCGTCGAGCATGGCAAGACGGTGCGTGTCGCTCAGCGGCTTGCCGTACTCGTACGCCTCCCAGACCTGACCACGACGGGAATGGCACCGCGCACAGATCGCGATCTCCACACGTTGGGTACGTGGCACGGTACGGCGCGGCTTGTGGTTCTGATCACCGATCGTCCAGGTACCCTGGTCGTGATCACCGAGCGTCACGACGAATCCCTTGCCGGGATCCGATTGCAGTGCGCCGTCGGCCGCTGCGCGTTGCGCCCAGTCGAGGTGTGCGGAAGCCGGGCCGTGACACGCCTCACAGCCGACATCGATCTCGCTCCAGGTCGTGCGGTAGCTGTCGCTCTCCGCAGCGTAGCGCTTCTGCAGATTTGTCGAGTGGCACTCGGCGCACTGGTAATTCCAGGTCTGCTCCCTGCCCGCCCAGTGCAGCGCATGACGGTGGTCGATTCGCTCCTCGGGATACAGATGGAACCAGCGTTGACCGCCGTCGGACACGGCGCGGCTGTCCCAGGCGATCCCCAGTGCCTGAAAGCGGCCGTTCGGGAATTCAACCAGATACTGCTGCAAGGGAAACCAGCCGAAGGTGTAGCGGATGGCATAGTCGTGGAGTTCACCATCGGGACCATCGGTGCGTACGAAGTAGCCATCGTCTTTGCGGAAGAAGCGCGTCGTGACGCCGTTTGCGGTGAACTCCGCATCGTCGAAATCACCCAGCACCGTGCTGCTATTTACCTCCGCCATCGCGAGATCGTGATGCGAGCTACGCCAGTTCTGCATCGCCTGCTCGTGGCATGCAGCGCAGCGCTCGCTGCCGACGAACTCTGCCGCACGGCCGGCTCCACACATGACCGACACGACAGCGAAGAACACGAACAGAGAGCGAGGCAATGGCATGGATAGGCCGTTCAGTTCGGTCGTTCCGCGATGCGATAGCACGAACGATAAAGCACAACAGGTGTGATCAGGACGCGACTGTCCATGTCGGAATCATGCGGCGAAGTGACAACTTCAGTGAACCGAATCGAACACCGAAGCCGCCATCACAGACCGCGGCCGTCACAAGACCGCGCAGGCGCAGCGCCCCATATCAATCGGGGTATACGACCCGCCAGTCGCGTTTCATGTCGACCACCGTCCACCCGGCGTCGCCGGCCTGATCGAGCGCCTTGTCCAACTTGCCGACATGCGACTCGCGGTCGTATGCCCACTCACGCTCACCGTCGGTATGATGCAGGATCAGACCAAAGCGCGGGCCGTCGCCGGCCGTGGTCCATTGCAGCATCTGCAGGTCGCCATCCGAGTTGCCGGAGGCGAAAAGCGGAACCCGCCCGATGAACTTGTGGATACCAACCGGTTTGCCTTCCTTGTCGTCGATGAAATCGATCTCGGGAAGTCGCCGCAGTACCGGGCCTTTGTCGGTCATCTCGTACTTGACCTTGATGCTGCTGCCAATCACCTGCTCCGGTGGCACACCGTATACGCGCCCTGCCCACGGCCGCATGAACTCGATCCCACCGCCGGAGACGATGTACGTCGTGAATCCATTGGCGCGCAGATAATCGAGCAACTCCAGCATGGGTTGGAAAACCATCTCGGTGTACAGCTTTTTCGTTTTTGGATGACGTGCTGTCGTGATCCAGTCCTCCACCACACGCGTGAATTCGACGCTGGTCATTCCCGTGTGTGACGCCATCACGAGCTGCAACAGGCCCTTTTCTCCCGCCGCTGCAAGCGCCTTCATATCGCCTTCGAGCACGGCCTTGAAGGGTTGTTCATCTTTCCACTCGGGATGCTGGGCCGCCAGGGCCTTGACGCGGTCCATCGCGAATAGCAACTGGAAGTACACCGGCTTTTCCGACCACAGGTTGCCGTCGTTGTCGAACACGGCGATACGATCGGACTGCGGAACGAAGTCCTTGCCACCTTCGGTGGTGACAGCATCGACGAAAGCGGTGATACCGCGCTTCGTGTCTCCGTCGTTCCAGGATGCCAGCGGATCGGCGACGACCGTGCCACCCGAAACGAACAACAACACACACAGTGCCATCCTGACTGCACTTGCCATGAGCATCTCCCGTCGAAATGAATGGCCGCCCCTGCCAAGGGGGCGGCCCTATTGCTGCGTTGCAGACGCGGCCGTCACTGATGGCCGCGTGCAACCTTTACCTACCGGAGCCCATCGCTTTGGGCTTCTCTTCGATCTTGGTCAGATTGAACGAGCCCGGGGACTGGCTGGGCGGGTACTCATTCATGGTCATCAGGAACTGGGCTGCCAACCCCTGGATCGGAACGAGCACGAAGGGCCGGTCGAGGAACCAGTCGTTGTAGGTGTTCGAGTTGTGCTGGGCCTTCTCGAACGGATCACGACGCAGGTTGAACAGCAGCGGTACACGCAACTCGGTGAACGGCTCACGCCATACGCCGAACGCCTGTCCGCGGTTCTCGAGGAACACCACTTTCCAGTCGTCATAGCGGGCGGCAACCACCTGGCCGTCGTCGTTGACATACCAGAACTCCCTGCGCGGCGATGCATCTGACTTGCCGCTCAGGTAATCGAGCTGGTTGTAGCCGTCGATGTAGTTGCGATAGCTGCGGCCGTTGAGATCCGTGCCCTTGCGCAGCTTATCCTTGATATCGGGCGCACCTGCTGCAGCGGCAAAGGTCGGCAGCCAGTCTTCATGCGCGACGATGCCGTTGAGCGTCTTTCCGGCCGGGAAATGACCGGGCCAGCGGATGAAGGCCGGTACGCGATAGGCACCTTCCCAGTTCGAGTTCTTCTCGCTACGGAACGGGGTCGTGCCGGCATCGGGCCAGGTGTTGTAGTGCGGACCGTTGTCGGTGGAGTAGAACACGATCGTGTTGTCGGTGATCTTCATGTCGTCCAACAACTTGAGGAACTTGCCGACATGACGGTCGTGCTCGACCATCCCATCCGAGTACTGGTCCTGACCTGAGATACCGCGCAGTTCTTCCTTGACATGGGTGCGGAAATGCATACGCGTGCCGTTCCACCAGACGAACCAGGGCTTGCCGGCTTTCTCATTTTCCTTGATGAACTCGATGGCACGATCGGACGTTTCATCGTCCACCGTCTCCATGCGTTTCTTCGTCAACGCGCCGGTATCCTCACACCGCTGCTTGCCGACCTTGCCGAAGCGTGGGTCTTCCGTCGCATCGTCGGCGTCAGTCGCATAGCAGTGCATGACGCCACGCGGACCGAAGGTCTCGAGGAAGGTCTTGCCGTTGGCGAGTTTACGGTCGCGCGGATAGTCTTCGTTCTCAGGCTCTTCCTCGGCATTGAGGTGGTAGAGGTTACCGAAGAACTCGTCGAAGCCATGCATGGTCGGCAGGTGTTCGTTGCGGTCACCCTGGTGGTTCTTGCCGAACTGTCCCGTGGCGTAGCCCTGGCTCTTGAGCACCGTGGCCATGGTCACGTCGGTCTTCTGCCAGCCTTCTGCGGCACCAGGCAGTCCGACCTTGGTCATGCCGGAGCGTACCGGGACCGAACCGCTGATGAAGGCTGCACGCCCTGCAGTACAGCTCTGTTGAGCGTAGTAGTCCGTAAATGCGACGCCTTCACTCGCGATCGCGTCGATATTGGGCGTCTTGTAGCCCATCATCCCGCGGTTGTTGTGGCTCACGTTCCAGGTGCCGATATCATCACCCCAGAGGACGAGAATATTGGGTTTGTCAGCAGCGAAGGCCGTCGCACCAAATGCGAGCAATGCACTCGTGGCGACTCCTTTGAAAACTGGATTGATTCGATTTTTCATCGTTCTTACCTTCTCCTCCGTGGTACAGCGTCTTGGTGACAAAGCGTAAGGGCGGAAACCCGTTCCTTCAATCTGAGGCAGTGTAGTCCTTTTGCTCGCCATGACGAAGTCCGTAACCGACCGTACGAGCGCAACAGCGATAATCGCGCGATGGTATGGATCGACGGATTGCGAGGCTTTGGCGAGCAAGCATCGTGTTCTGCGGCGTTCCGCATGACCGGCAAGCCATCACAGCTGGCGCCGACGCGACAGAAAACGTGCCAATTCAGAACCCGAAAGCCACACCGAGGAACGGCCCGGTCAACGCGGCGTCGAGGCGGATTTCCCGCTTCTGGTAATCGACATCGAGATGGCGCCAGCCACCGACCACGCTGCCCCAGCCGGCGTCGTACGCCAGCCAGGCGCTGACCTGCCAACTCAGATCGGAACCGCCGGCGCCGACGTCGCCGTACCAGCCGAGCGCCCAATGTTCGGCGACTTGATGCGCACCGCGCGCACCCACGATGCCATCGACCCAGTCATCTGTCGCATCGAGGCTGACCGAGGGCGCAATGTTGCCGGTAACGTCCAGGTCCAGGCGCACGCGGATGTAGCGCACGCCGGCGAACAGGTCGACCGTCGCCGCGTCGTCGGCGTACAGCGTATGACCAACCGCCCCTTGCAAGATGGTACCGCGCAACTCGGCATCGGCGCCCCGGTACAACAGGCCCAGGCGTGGCGACGCGTCCGTCGTGACGCGCACATAGCTGAGGTCGCCGAACACCGACCAGGCCCCGCGACGCCAGTCGGCGGCCAACATGAACCCACCGATATCCAGTTCACCGAAATCCGACACGACATCGATGCGATCGGTCCCGCCCTCACCCGCGCCGACCGTGCCATCGAAAGTCGCACTCCACAGGTACGGCACCAGGCTGACCGAGGTGTCAGAACCCCGAGCGGCATTGTCTGCCGCCATGGTCGGTGCCGTCATGAGAATCGTCACCAAGAGTATCGGAATGCGCATGATGAATTACCGGCGTTGATGGCGTGTTGTGCCTGCGACAAGCCGTGCGGCACGAGAGCGACGCAACATAACACAGCGCTTCCCGCATGCGCATGCCACGCGGACAGTTTTACCTGTCTGCTGATGCGGCGAACGTCGCGACGAGGCGGTGTGCGCACCACGCTGGGACGCACACCGCTTGGCCAAGGGACTAGCGGAGATCGACGAGATCGTCGAAAACGTCCAGCGACGGTGCCCAGCGGCCGTCTGGATCGACGTTGCTCAGCGTGCTCGCATAATCGGCACCCTGCGGTCCCAGATCCGCCTCATAGACGCGGCCATCACGCCCCATCATGAAACTCATGACACCCGTCGAACCGTACTCCGCCGGCCACGCAACGATGCCGAAACCAGCCGTCATGTTGCCATTGTCGACATAACTCACGGCACCGCCGTTCGCATACTCGCCCTGTCCGGTGAGAATCCGGTAGAAGTAGCCGTGATACGCCGTCCCCGGTTCATGTGCTGCGAGCAGCGGACCCAGCGGACTCTGTGGCTCTCCCGGCGCTGTCGCCCAGTAAAGTCCATCGTGCGTGCCGGGCGTACTGACGAAGCGCTGTGCGTACTCGAGCCTGCCATCCTTGTCCCAATCGTGCTGGGCGTACTCGACCTGGGCATCGTGGTAAGCGAGCAGCGACTGGATAACCGACAGTTCGTTCTCACCGATCTTGCGCACCTTAATCAGATGCTGCGCCGCCACCGTGTCGAAGTGCCAGCCTTCCTTGGATCGCACGATCGGAATCGGCAGCGTCCATCCGTGCTCGCCGACGGCGAGCAGACGCGTATCACTGGCGGTGGCTTCGAAACCGTGGAACTTGATCCAGCCATTGAGAAAACGCTCGACGAGATCTTCGCTTTCCTCGCCAGCAGGCAACAGATCCATTCCGTCGTCACCCAGGATATCGACGAGCGCCTGCTGATCGCCTCGCGCGAGCGCGACCACCAGTGAATTGGCCGCGACTTCCGGTGTTTCGAATGTCGTTTGCGCGCCCGCTGGCGCCGCGAGCACACAGGCAAACACCGCTCCCGACAGAAGCTTGCAGATGATGTTGTGATCTTTGTTCATTGCCTTCTCCTAGCGACGTCCGCCGAATCCACCACCACCGATACGGCCCCCGCCGCCACCACGCATGCCTCCCGAGGCACCCGCTCCGCCGCCCAGGGAACGCGCACTCCGCGCACCACGGTCTGCACTGAGACGGGATTGAGAACCGCTGCCGACGCCACTGAGCGCATTGCCACTGCCGCGCGTCGAGGCCTTCTTCATGCCGTCACGCGCCCCGGATGACGACGAGAGCTTGCCACCGCCGGATCGATCGCGATCGACGCTGCCGACCTGCTGGCGCACCTTGTCACCACCGCTACCCGCAAGTGCTTTGCGCTCCTGCTTCGGATCGATGCCCTTGTCTTTGAGTGCATCCATGGCTTTCTGGCGATCGGCATCGCGACCGCGAAATGCTTCGCGCTTATCGGCACCGTCCAGCTTCTGCGTGAACTTGTCCCGATTTGCACCATCTGCATAAGACTTGCCTTTGCGATTGATCGAGTCGTGCTTCCACGACACCTTGTTCTGGTTCACCTCGAGCTTGCGATTGACATTGATATTGTTGTACCGATTCACATTGATATCGATATCGTGATGGTGCCAGTCGAAACCACCCCAGATCGAGTTCGTGATCGCGATACCGATTCCGAATCCGATACCCGAAACGACGCCGGCGGCGAATCCGTATCCCGGCGGTGGCGGCCAGTAGTAAGGGGGATAAGCAGGCCACCACCAGGTGCCGTAGACGATCGTCGGGTTGTAGGTGGGGACATAGACGATCTGCGGATCGGCTGGCTCGATCTTGATGATGGTCTGTTCGCTCGAGGTATCGGTGACGACCTTCTGCTGTTCCGAGCTCTCGAGATTGCCCGCCTCCTTGGCCTTCTTACGCAACCCCTGCACGGTGTCCATCACCTTCTCGGGATCGGCCAGAAATGCGTCCCCCATGTCGGTGACCCAGTCCGGTTTGTCGCCCATCATGGCGAGGACCTGCGGGAAAGCGACGAGCGACGCGACACTCGGATCCCAGGGCTGATCCTGCACGGCCTTGACCGCATCGTCGCCTTTGCTGTCGGCATGACCCTTCGACCACTTCGCGGCCTCGGCAACCTGATCCGGGTAAGTCGATGCCATCAGGATCTGCGACAGCAGCGAGTCGGGATACAAAGCCACCGGCGCCATGGTTTGGTCGAGCTTGGCCTGCTCGTCGTCACCCGCAAACACCCCGAGCGGCTGAAACAACAGCATCAGCACCACGACGATCCTTCGGATCCCCTGTGCGCCATCTCCCAATATCGTTGTAGCTCCCCTCATATCGCCTCCTCTTCTTCGCGTCCGTGTATCGACGGTCATTCTTTCCGTGTTGCGATGATAGTTGATGCTGATCGATTGGTAATGCCTTTCGCGACGCGTGGGGCCACACAAGCGACATTCAGTCCACGCCCCCGGATAAACGATCGAAGCCAGCGCGGCGCGCCCGTCCGCTGGTTCGCGTCGCGTACGTGCGGCGCTGCAACCTCGTCCCCGCGCACTCCCTTCCCGGCGACCTTTCCGGCGCAAACGTGCCCCATCCCGATGCCCCGCGGAGCGCGCTTACACGACGCCAACCGGGATCACCGGCAAAAGTGTCGTCCCCACAGCCGCGCCGCGTATGGCACGTCAGACACAAGCGCCAAAGGAGATTGTGAGATTTGCCCCGCACGAACAAAATCGATCTGCGACAATGCCGATGCCCGTGGCCGGCATCGTGCATCGCGTCGGTGTCGCAAGGGCAAGCATTGTCAGCTGCGATCATTGCGGCGAACCGACGATCAACCGCGTCACCGGAGGACTCCACGCACATGAACTTTCTGAAAACGACCGTGCTTGGGGGAGTGGTTTTTCTCGTGCCCATCGTGATTTTCCTGATCGTATTGGCGCATGCCTTGCAGATCACGGGGAAACTCGCAGCACCCCTCGCCGATCTGCTGCCCTTCAGTCACATCGGCGACCTTGCCGCCGCGCAGCTGCTGGCACTGCTGCTGCTCGTGGCCATTTCATTTCTTGCCGGACTCGCGGCAAGAACGCAGGTGGCGAGTCGGCTCGTGGGCTGGCTGGAGACGAACGTGCTGGAGCGCATTCCCGTTTATCACCTGATGAAGGCGAAAACGGATAGTGTGCTCTCTCTCGAGGACAGCGCATCCCTCGCACCCGTCCTCGTCCGTTTTGACGATTCCTGGCAGATCGCTCTCGAAGTGGAGCGCCCGGACGATTCCTCTATCATCCTGTACCTGCCAGGCGCCCCTGATCCCTGGTCAGGCTCGATCTGTATCGTCACAGCGGACCGTGTGACACCGCTCGATCTGCCGGCGAAGTCAGTGACCAAACTCATGCAACGCCTGGGCAAAGGGACAGCCGAGCTGCTACGCGACGGCGCGTCACCAAGCGCAAACTGAACACCCCCATCGCCCTGCCGGTGGGCCCATCCTGGCAGCCACTCTCACGCTAGGCCGCCGGTGCGGTGGGGTATCTGCATTCGGCTTGCACGGTGGCGCATGCGCACCGCGACACGGCAAACGGGGCACCGCAATCGCTTGCGCCCCCGGCCGATCCGATTGGGCGATTTACCGTGTTCGCGCGAGGGGCATACCGGTTACTGCACACAACCGGGCATGCGGACAACCTGCGCCCTGCATGACCCAATACACTGCAGATGGCCTTGAGCACCCGGTAGCTATCTGCGCTCACGCCCGTGGACGCAACAAGGTTGGGTGTTGAATCTTCGGTGCGTTGGCACGCGACCCGACGTCCGCAGGCGGGGCAATGCCTGCAACCATCGGCGCTCGCGCCATTGCCGCTGCAGTCTTTGGCGTCGCGCGAGCCGCGCCGCCTATCCCGCGCCTGAAGCCATCGTTCGCACGGCAGGATTGCGGACACGCGCGAACACGCGATGTCTACGCCGTCGGTCCCTCGCAACGGCGAGCGCCGCAAACGCGATCATCCACCCAGCCATCCACGATCAAGCACGGGAGCCCGTGTGGGTTCCGCGGGCAAGAGAGACTGGGGATACATTCGCGAACGCTCAAGGAACAGCCGGGGCCCAGAAACCCGCGTTCTCGACGCTCGCTGAGTCATCACCCACTCACTGGACAGCAGGCGACAGAGGGATGGCGGAGCCGGACGCTATGACGCCGTGCGGAATTGCCTACCGCCCGGCATGCTGCCCATCTCAGGCATGCCCCAGCAGGGCATAGCGTGCAAACTGGATGCGGCTGCCCAGTGTCGGCTTGAGCTGACTCAGCTCGTAACCGAACATCTGCAACGCGTCGCCGGCGATTTCCTCGTACACGATACGGTCGGTACTGGTCATTTTCTGCCGCCAGGACTGCACTTTACGAGGATCGGGCGCACTCACCGACGATGTATGCCATTGCATGCTCGCCGCCGGCATCTCAGCCGCGCCGCTTTCGTGGTAGCGCAACATCCCGAACTCGAACGGTTCACCAAGAAAATCGCAGATCCTGCGTAACGTTTCGACCGGCTGACTGACCAGCGTTTCGTAGTGCACCTCGAGGTAGTGCTGCGGGATCATCGCGCCCATCTTACGCCCGAGCATGACCTTCCAGCGCCAGTCCCTGGCGAGCTTGGTCATATCCTGCGACCCCCAGGAAATACCGCGCAGCGAGAGTGCGACATCGCGCCCATCCCTGATGAGGTGAATGAATTTGCAGTTGGGGAATACCGACCACAGAACATCCATGTGTTCGATGTAGGACGGCGTCTTGTCTCCCCAGCGGACTTTGCCGCGCTGTTCTGCCAGTACACCGAAAATGGCTTCGAGCAGGGTTTTGTAACTGTTCGGGTTACGGCGCAGTACCGCATCCCGATCCGGCACCAGATTGCCTTTGACCGCAAAGGGCGTATTCGCAATTTCGTCCAGCAACCGTTCGAGATTGTCCCTATTGGCGAGGTCGCCAAACTCACCTATACGCTGATGGAAATCAGGTATGAAGGCGGTTTCGAACGGGACATTGAAGCGACTGTGCTGGTTGAGCATCAAACGCAACATGGTCGTGCCGGATCGCTGTGAACCGACAACGAAGAATGGATCGCGATTTTCGGCCATGGGGTACTCCGGCAACATGATCTGCGACGGGAGTATCTACGGTGATTGCTTCCACTTGCTGACACCGACACTGCAGAAATATGACGCCCGCAAGACAGCGCCTGCTACACGACGTGGAGTTGCACACGCCACGTCGTAGCGGCTGTCGATGCCCGTTACCGTGAGCCACATTGCTCGCCAGGAGGGAGTCAGCCGAACACAAATCGGGGACGCAGCCAGCTCACGAGCAACGGCAGGAATATCAGCGCCAGCAAGACATCAAGTATCAGTGCCTCCGCGATGTACAGGCTCACCGACCACAGGTTCGCCATCTCCGTGTTCATCAGCGGAATGATGCTGCCGAGCAACACGAGCACGGAAATGACGATCGCCGATCCGGTGCCGCTGAGTGTCGACCGCAATGCGATCTGCCAGTGATGCTGGTTCGCCTGCATCTCTTCGCGCAGACGCGAAACCATGTACACGGCGTAATCGACTCCAAGACCCATCGCGATACTCAGCGCAACCTGGACATGAAATGCGAGATTGCCCGACCATTCCCCAATCGACGTCATATAACCACCCAGCCCGTACTGCGACATCAGGGTGACGAAACACAGCCCGATCAACAGACCGGCCACGAGCCACGAACGGAACATCGCAGCCGTCATGAGGAACACCGTGATCGAAGTCATGGCCGGGGCGTGCAGCCACTCTTTGAACGCGACATCACGCGTAGCCTCGGTCACTCCCAGGAATCCACCGATCGAAGCCTTTCCAGGTATCGACTCTTCAGTGACCACGACTTTCGCACCGGGGCTGTTGTCGACGGGTACACGCTCACCAGCCGCTATCCCAATGCGCAGCTTGCGCATGCCCGGATCGTCCTGATGTTCGCTCAGGTAGTCCTGGATCTCACGCACGGTACGATGTGTCTTGGTCGGATTCAGCGTGTTGGCGAACGCCACGATGATGCCTTCATCCCACGTCCGCGTATTGACGAAGCTGTCGAGCTCTCCGGCACCTGCGTTGGCGACGAGCATGCCGTTGTACAGCTGCACTGTTCGGTTGGGATCGGGCAGCAAGTCGTCTTCACCGTCACGCACATAGGCATAGCGGTTGGCGGCCATATGCTCCACCGTTGGAATGGCGTAGAGGTTCGCATGTCGTGTTGGCGGTTCGCCTTGCGGGGCATTGAGGACCATGTTCAGCGTCTTCAAGAACTGCACGTACGATGTCGTGAACCCGATATCCGAACGGCCACGCAACCAGTCTTCCATGCGTGCCAGGGCCGCCAATACCTCGACGTCATTGAAAATGCCCTGCGGTGGGTCGTCCTGCTCGTCGTAACACTGCTGCGGTCCGACGACTCGCTCACCCAGATCGTTCCACGCATCGACACCGCACGCCGGCAAGGTACCGGCACGCGAGCGCACGATGAGGTTCGCGGTGATGACCCCGGGCATCATCGACGACAGACGATTGAGATCGGCGATCGCACGCACGGAACCGTCACCGTGCAACAACTCGCCCAGCAGGTAATGTTCTTTGAACGCCGCGCGCGGATAGTGAATGCCCTTCTCGACCCCGGGCATGATGTCGAACTCGTCCTGGATACGCGCGATCTCGGGATCACCGCGCCCCGCCTCTCCGGCGAGTACCGCAGCGATACCTTTCGGCAGCTGCGCATAGTGCGCGGACACGAACAGGACGCCCGCCACCACCACGACCGGCACCCATTTCCACCCTCCTGTCAGCATATGTGTGAGGAAGGCCGCCAGCGCGGCCTCCCATTTGCGCTCGCGCTCACCAACGGCCATATGCGGTGGGAACGTCACGAGCAGCAGTGGGATCAATGTCGTCGTCGTGAGGATCAGCGTCGCCATACCGAAAATTCCGAAGTACGCGTACGCCTTGTAGAACGAGATATCGACAAAAGAGATGGCGAAGAAACCGTGCAAATCGGTGCCGATCGACAACGCTGCCGGCACGATGGTGTGTCGAATGGCCTCGGCGGCGGCCGTTTCGGGGTCTCCTGTGGTACACAGTTCCTGCATGAAGCGCCGCGTGATCTGCATCGCGTGACCGATACCGATGGCAAGCAGCAGCATGGGCGTGAGCGCCATCATCGTCGTCAGTTTGAACTGGGTCATGCCCATGAGGCCGAGTGTCAGTACGATGGTCATGCCGACACCGAGCAGCGGGAACACCGCGCAGCTCCAGTGTTTGAACTGGTAGCGCAAGACCAGCAACACGATCAGCAGCGAAATCACGAACAACCAGGCCTTGTCGCCAAGTTCCTTGATCATGGTCGCCAGAAAGTACGGTTCGCCGGAAACCAGGAATTCGACGCGATCACCGTATTCGTCCTGGTAGCGCGCGAGCAGCTTGTCGGCGTCGTGTATCCACGTCAGGCTGTGCTCTTTCATCTCATTGGTGAAATCACCGATGATGAAAGTCCCCCTCGGCGTGCACTCTTCGTGTACGCGTGCGACAGAAGCGTTGTCGATATTGCCCGCTGAATCGAGCAGCTCGCACTTGCGGCCCGCAGCGTCTTCGTAATAGACGAGCAGCGGCTCGAGCACCATATGACGTTGCAATCCCGCGCGCAGATAGTCGATCTGCGCCTGCCGCTGTGCTGGATCCTGTGCGAGCCCGCTCGCCGGAATCAACCGCCCGAAATCGAGGCTGCCGTCCGCGGCGATACCGATGTTGCGCAGCTTTGCCGAAGGCAGGCCGGCAAAATTGTTGGTATTGGCGTAGTCGAGTGCACTGGCATCGGCATAGAAGCGATGCAACATCTCGATAAACCAGTCTTGGTAGATATCACCCTGTTTGAGTTTGAAACCCCACACCATGAGGTTGCCCATGCCGTAGGTGTTGTCGGCATAGAGATTGGTGGCGATGTAACGATTCGACAGCGGTAACAGCGAATCCGGGTCGTTGCGCAGGTTGACCTTGGGGACATAGAAAGCGGCAAGCATCGTCAGCAGGGCGAGCAGGACGATGACGACGCGGCGATGTCGCAGCACGAAATAGGCGTAACGCAGGGCGAGCTGTCTGTCAGCCATAATCGGTGATGTTCTCCGCCGGGTTCACCCCGGTCTGTGATTCGGGCCTGTCAGACCCGACCTATGCCTGGCCCCGGCGGCACATCCCGCAAACAAGAAAATGATGCTGCCCCGATAAACTACATCGGCACAATGCTCCTTTACGGCCGCTTCGTTGAGGTATGCGACCGACGCGGTCTACTCACCCTGATTCTTCAGATAGTCGCGTACCGTATCGACCGACCAGTAGCTGTCAGGTGTATCAGTGTTCAATCTGATCGTTTCGCGTGGCACGAATACCATGCTGTCGCGGCCGTCATCGTGGCTCAGTGCGTAGATATAGCGTGGATAGGCCAGCAGCGGATCCGCCTCACCGAGCGACTGCCAGTCGACCTCTACCGTCTTTATCTTGTTGCCGTCCTTGAAATAAACGGTGCGGTACGGCCAATGACGCTGGGTATCGATCTCGGTGATGTGGTAGTCGTACCACCAGTTTGCAAACTTGGTCGTACTCTTGAGCAGATACACGTCTTTGCCCTTGTGTTCACACTGCTCGCCAGGCAACTGCTCCGTAAAACGATTCTTTTCGTCGTCTTCGAACGCCATCGTCCCCAGACAGCCCTGCAGATGGTCTTCGCCGAGGTATTCATGCGTCTCGTCTTCGGGTTTGCGCAACACGAGCTCGCCATACGTGAGATTCGTTCCGAACCAGACGTCGTCATGTGAGGGCTCGTTGATCTGGCGCATCTTGCGCAGTGCGGGTAACCACATCGAGAGGATCGCGCTACGTGCAGGGTCGGTATAGCGTGTGACGAGCACACCCGTGCCCTTCGCCTTCCCTGAAGTGAGAATCGCCATCTGCACGGTGTCGATCTCCGCGTCCGACGGCTGGTTGTTAATGAAGATGTCGAATGTCTGTACGAGCGGCTTGCGACCGGCGCGCATGGCGGTTGGCACGCGGTTGACGAGCATCGCCGCACTGCGCCCGTTGCGCCTGCAGATCGCGTTCTTCAACCCCTCGTTGTGCGATGCCGCGTAGACCTTTCTGGCAAGGTTGTTGGCATCCACGGGATTGTCCGCTGCGGCAACAGCAACACCGCAAGTGACGCTCCCGAGCGCGATTATGGTGATGAAAAGCTTGGAGAAGATCGCATTCACGCCGAAGATGCTGCCACGATTGGCGGCATAGCGGAAGACGTGGATATCCCCAGTCAATGACAAACGTCAATCGACCGCGAAAAGGGCAGGCGGCGCAACCTCGCCGCATTCGTGATTAGGTGTCGATCTGCCACCTGTGGGCGTTGCATACGACAGCGCGCCGCACGGCCCCTGCCGTGTCCGGCAGGACCGTGGCGGCGCGCTGCAGGGCGCGATGGTGTCGCGATCAGGCTTTCTTGACCCAGGCCGTGCACCAACCGTTGCTGTTGACGGCTTTGCCCGGGAAGATCGAGCAACCCAGCCATTCGCCGTCACCCTGTGACAACTGGCAGTTGCCGCACACCTGCTCGGCGGCCGGTGTGCCCGCCTTGTCGACACGCGGTGCCGTGCTGCCATCATTCTTGTATTTGAGACTCACCGCCAGCGGGTCTGCTTCGCTGACATGCGGCAGATCGGAAGCCGCCGCGTTGCGGACCATGACCAGACCGGCCATCGGTGCGAGTGCCATGCCGAGCACACCGAATTTCAGGGCGTTCCTGCGGCTGGGGTCAAAGGTGCGTTTGCTCATTGCCTAATCTCCTTGCGTCGTTCAAGAGTGTGGTCGCCACGCGTGCATCGCTGGCGGACTGCAAAACCCCGCGGAGCATTCCATACACCCTATGCCCTTAGAAGCATGATTCGGCAGTCAGTTAACTTGGATCAGATGAATCCGCGAAAAGTTCGCAGCGGCAAAAATCGCATGGAACTTTTCACCTTCCTTACCATCGGTCGGCTTGATTCCCTACGGCAGAGCGCCGCGCCTGCGAAACGCAGGCGCGCTGAAGATTTGCCAAACGGTCGCTTCAGCGCACCGCCGCAGGCCAGCTCAGAAACCGCCGCCTGTCCGAAATCCACCACCGCCGGATGACCGCCCCCCACCGCCCATGCCGCCGCGCCCGATGCCACCGATGATGTCCCCGATATCGCCGAGGCCACCTTTCCAAACCGTGCCACGACCAAAGCCACCGGAACCGAACCCGGGATCGGACCGACGCGGCGCGTAGCGCTGTTGCTCGCGAATCACCCGCCACAACATCCGACTATCGAGCATGCCGGCGAGGAACTCTCGCAGCAACATCGGGATCACGGCTTCGTCCGCGAAAATGGAACCGGCACGGTCGTAGCGATTGCGTTTGAACTCAACGCGCACGGACTCGAGCTCCGACAGGCGCTGCTGGTGTTGCAGCATGGCGGTTTTCAAACCGTCGATGCTGGCGCTCAGCTGTTGAGACGTCTGCTCCCGCTGTTGCATCTCCGCGATCACCAGATCGTCTTCAGGATAGGGGGTGTTCAGAGCCGCGTAGCGCAGTGTGACCAGGTCCTCGCGGCGAAACTCTTCGGCAAGATGTTCGATGGCGCTGCGCGTGTAGTCATCATCGCCCACCGCGAACAGCGCCTTCTCATCGCGCTTGGCCGCATGCCGCCGATCGATATCGGCAATCGCCGCGTCGATCTCGTCGATACCTCGTTGCATGGACGCGACCTCCTGCTCCAGCACAGGGATCCCGTCGTCTGCGCGGGCCTGCTCGTCGCGTTCCCGCAGCTGTGCAAATGCCGCTTCCGCAAGCTGCTGCAGGTGCTCGGCATGCTCCTGCAAACGCCGCGGAATCTCATTCAGGCGCGCGAAGTTGGCACGTGCGTCGGCATACCCGATCAGGCGCGCAACCTTGCCGTCGAGCCAACGGATCAGGCCACCGGCGTCATAGGCGGGCAGACCGTATTGCCGCTCCCAGAGATACATGAACAGCGGGTCATTGCGATAGCTTTCGCCTTTGCTGGTCCGCTCCTGCTCGCTGCGCTCGGCCTTCTCGCCCGCGTGCATGGCCTTGCGCTCGGCTTCCTCCACACTGGCACGCAACGCACGATAAGCGGTATCGGCGTCGAGTCGCGCTTGCGTGACCGCTTCCGCCTTGTCGACCCGATTGACCGCCGCGTCGAGCTCACCCGATCGCCGGACCCTTTCTGCTTCACGCGTTTCGCGCCTTGCGCCCAACTCGGCGAGTTCGGCATCCAGCACGGCAACCGCTTCATCTCGCCGCGACAGGAGCTCGGCGACACGGCGCTCCGTACTGTCGAGGTGATCCAAGGTATCCATGCCGCTGAGCTCGCCGAGCCGGATACGTGCCAGCCGACGATAGGCATCGGCCTGCTCGCGCTGCAATGCGACTTGGCGCTCGCTCGCCGCCGTGATCTGACGCTGCAACTGCGCGACCTGTTCGCGTGCGTCCGTCAGCGTCTGATCGATGCTGCCCAGTGCTTCGCGACCGGAAATCATGTCGACCCACCTACCATCGCGTTATCGCGCCACCACTGGTGGGCATATCGTAATCCGGCTCGAGATGGCCGCGCTTCTTGTAGCCGACCCTGTCGTTCTCGATGATGCCGTCATCCTGCTTGTCGCGGCGCACCGCGTCGAACGTCCCTTCATCGACGCGCAAACCCCACGACGTGACAACGTCGGTGTCACCGCTTTCCTCGCTGGTCACAGGTACGGACAGGCGTTCGCCACTGGCATCGATGGCCTCGACGATCAGGTAATAGTTGCGTGCGTCCTGATTGACATCGGGAATCCGCCATACCCCCGAGCGCGCATCCGGGCGATTGACCACCTGAATCACATACGCTTGCGCCAACTGCTTCTCGAGCTGGGTCAGCTGCGCGATGGCTTTGCGCGCCGCATCGCTATCCTTAGCGTCGAGCGCCGCTTCGCCGTTGTCCACGACACGCTGCGCGAGACGGCGTGCCGCATCGTCTTGCGCGATGGCCAACACCGACTGATGGGCAGCAGCGAGTTCACCGGGCAGCGCTTTATCAGGCGCGACGAAGGCAAAATAGTTCACGGCCGATGCGAGCATCGCAGCGGCGATGCCGCCACCGAGCCATTTACCCCAGCGCCCGCGACGTACATACAACAACGCAAGACGCCGCGCGATGCCGTCACCACGCGCCTGGTAGGTGAAGCGGTCTTCCTTCAGTGCCGCCACGGCCTGATCAATCACGTGATCCGGCACCTCGATGCCCTGCTGGGCGTAGATACGCCGCAACCGCGACTTCAGGTCCTCTTCACGACCGGTCTCGTCGAGTTCGCGCTCTATCAGCCGTTCGCGCCGACGCAGCGTATCGACCACGTCCATGGCCAGCATCACATCATCGAGTGGCGGGCGCTCGTGCACCACGCCATCCGCGGCAGCGAGCTCCGTATTCATGCACGCAGCTCGAGCGACAGCCCTCGTCCCTCCTCAGCAAGCCGCGCAAGCTGCCGCTTGCCCTGCTCGACGGCTTGGCGGATCTCTTGTGCATTCTCGGTAGCGAGGTGCCGCATCTCATCGATGATCTCGTGCGAACGGCTCTGCCAGGTGACGACGGCATCGACCAGCTTCTTCACCGACTCTGCGCGTATGGTTGGCCCGTACCCGGCGCGAATTGCCGCATCCTGCACCTTGCCACCGATATCGGCCAGATCCTCGAGCGACTTGCTGACACCGTCTTTCATTGCCTCGATCGTTTGCGTGCCCTCGTGCAGCCCGAACATGCCGGTGAACGACGCCGACAGGGCCGTGAGCACCACCTCGTTGGTACCGAAGAACGAAACGGCTTGGGCGTAGACACGCTCCTTGGCCGTGGTCGTCTGCAGCAGGCGCGCCATGACCACCTCGGAGGTGTTGTAGCTCACTGTGAGGTTGTCGGCGAGGTCCTTGGCGATTTGGTAGCGCTTGTCTTCGTTCTGCAGCGCGCGCACCTTTTCGTCACGTGCCATCTCGAGCCGCGCGCGCTCGGCCGCATCGTCGCCGGCGAACGCCTCGACCGTCTTCATCGCATCGGCGAGATCCTGCTTGGCGCTCGCGAGATGTTGCTCCGCGGTCTTCAGGACCTCGAGGGCGAGGACTTCCGATTCCTTCAGCGCGCCGCGAAAATCCTGATAAGCCTCGAGTATCTTGTTCTCGCGCTGGATCTGGTCGTTGGTGGACGCCGTCACGTCGAGATACGTCTCTTTGATCTTGTCGAAGCGCGTCGCGATGTCACCACGCGTAGCTTTCATCCAGACATTGCTGATGCGCTCGAAGGTGTCGAGATGACCGTCCTCGATCTGCTCGACCATCTTCTTTGCGTCCTCCCTGATGCTGGTGAAGGCATTGGTGATCTCTTCGTAGCGCTCACCGATCTCCATTGCCTGGACCTGCTCGCGCACGACATCATTGAACAACGAGGCCTTGTCCAGGGTGCGCGCGATCGCGGCGACGCGTTCCTGGTCCAGATCCGAGATCAGATTGAGCAGGACGATGATCGGTGCCTCCTTGCCGTCATCCTGGGTCGGTATCAGGCCCATGTCGTGTAACGCGTTCATGGCCTTGTCGAGGTATTGCATGGGGCTGGTGGTCATGGTCCTTTCGGCTCCTCTGGTAGGCGTCCCTGGGTCAGCTGGCGGTACTTTGCCGCGAGCGTGTTGATTCTTGGTTGTGAGCGGCGATGCCTGCAGTCCGCCGTGATCCGCCGCCTATCCTAGACGCATGCGCCGGCGATTTGGAAGTTCTGCAAACCAGGCACACGACCTGGCGCGCGGTGCCGTCAGAGTTCGGTATCGAAGGGCTGCACCTGGACCGCGTCGCCGACCGACACGCCGGCACAACTCTCGGGCAGCAGGATGAAGCAGTTGGCGCGACTCATCGAGGTGAGGATGCCCGAGCCCTGGGCGCCGGCCGGCCGCACGCGCAGCTCGCCATCGTGACGTTCGATGATGCCGCGTAGAAATTCGAAGCGCCCCGGCCGTTTCTTGAGATCCACCGCGCTGGCGACCGGCACGGTCAGCGTTTGTGGCCAGTTGCCACTGGCGAGGTATCGCAGCGCCGGGCGCACGAACTGCATGAACGTCAGCATGACGGCCACGGGGTTGCCCGGCAGGCCGAAAAAGGTCGCTGCGCCGAGTTTGCCGAACGTCAGTGGTCGCCCGGGCTTCATCGCGATACTCCAGAACGACATCTCGCCGTGGCGCTCGAGTATCGTCTTCGTGTAGTCGGCCTCACCGACCGAGACCCCGCCCGAAGTAACAACGACATCGGCGATGGCCGCCGCCTCGGTGAATGCGCGTGACAAGGCCTCGGGATCGTCGCGCACCACGCCAAAATCGATGGCTTCGGCGCCGCATTCCAGCAGCATCGCGTACAGGGTATATCGGTTGCTGTCGTAAACCTCGCCCTCGGCCAGCGGTTGCCCGATCGAGCGCAACTCGTCGCCGGTCGAGAAAAACGCCACCTTGGGACGCCGCCTTACACTCACTTCGCCAAAGCCGAGGGACGCCATGACGCCGATATCCGCCGCCCGCAGCAATCGCCCGGCTGCGAATACGCAGCTGCCTGCAGCGATATCTTCACCGGCCTGACGCACGTTCTGACCCGCACGATGGCGTGCGTCGATGCGGATACGTTGGCCATCGACGAGTTCGACCTGTTCCTGCATGACCACGGTGTCGGTGCCATCGGGCATCGGCGCACCCGTCATGATGCGGACGCACTCCCCGGCACCGCACTGCACGGGCTGGCGACTACCCGCCATCACCGTCGCAACCACGGGATACTCTCGCACCCCGTCACTCGGCAGATCAGCACCCGCCAGGGCGTAGCCGTCCATTGCCGAATTGGTATGACTGGGGACGTCGATGGTCGACAGGCAATCCCTGGCCAACACCCGACCCAGCGCATTGCGGATCGGCACGACCTCGTCGTGCATCAGCGGTTGCAGAGCGGCGCGGATCGCATCGCGTGCACCGGCGACAGTCATCGTTCCGGTACTCGGCGCATCGGCGCACGAAGGCTGAACGGTTATCTGGATCTGATCGATGGACATTCGCTTACTGGGCGAGATTGATATTCGGTCGCTGGGCCAATCCGGTGTATTCAAGGATGAATTGTGCAATATCTTCGACGCGATCGATAGCCAATCGCGGAATCCCAGATGCCGGCACGAGGTCGCTTGACGCGTCGCAGGCAATCGCAACCACGTTGGGATCGCGTGGAAAGAGGAACGGTAAACCGAGTTCGACACGGTGAAGTTCGATCTTCGGAATCGGTTCCCGCTTGAAACCCTCGACGAGCACGAGATCGAGCTGTCGAGGCTGCATGAACTCGAGCGCCTCGTGCAGGCGCGGTTCACGGTCCGCGTCACGACACTCTCTGATCAGGCCGAAGCGACACCGCGCCGCAACCAACATCTCGTCGGCGCCTGCGGCCCGTAACTCGTAGCTGTCCTTGCCCGGCAGATCCATCTCGAAATCGTGGTGCGCATGCTTGACCACACCGACACGCAACCCGCGCGCTTTCAGCAGCGGCAGCAGCCTGACCAGCAACGTCGTCTTACCCGTGCCGCTGTAGGCGGCGAATCCGATCAGTGGAATGGGAAACGCGGCCAGTGCTTCGTCAGCATTCGTCATACGCGACCAGGCTCCTCACTCAAGGCATGTTCGCCGATGCGCGCGTAGTCATCGGGGGTGTTGATGTTGGCGAACTGTTCCGGCGCATCGGAAAAATCGACGCTGACCCAACGCTGGCGCGGAAACCAGCGATCGATCTTGCGTTCACCCTCGGCGATGGCCTGCTGCAATCCCGGCAATACGTCACGATGCATCAGGGTGTAGACAGGCTGCAGACGGCTGCCATCATGTGCGACGGCGATCTCGATGCCCTCGCTGCAGCCGGCCGCGAGGCGTGCGGCAAGATCAGGCACCACCACGGGGCCATCACACGGCAAGGTCAGCAACCAGTCGGTTCGCTGGTGCTGCAGTCCGGCGAGGAAACCGGCGAGTGGCCCCTGAAAATCATCGAGAGGGTCGGTCAACACGGGGCAACCGAACTGCGCGTATTCATTCTGATGGCGGTTGGCGCTGATCAGGATTGCGCCGACCTGTGGCCGAACCTGCTCGATCACGCGGCCGATGAGAATGCCGCCGTCGAATGGCAACAGCCCTTTGTCGCGCCCGCCCATGCGACGACTTTTGCCGCCGGCAAGGATCAGCGCGGTGATGTTGTCAGCTGTGATCATGCAGTCCTGCTACTTGTTGTCGATCGGACGGAAAGAATACCGCCACGCGGAGAACGGCGACTGCCCGCACGCTGCGGGCTGGGCCATCAGTGAATTACCAAGTTACCACTTGCTGAAGTTCCTGTACGACCGGTCACACCGGAGCCACATAGCAATACCGGTGCCATCACACCACAGGAGTCTGACGCGAGGCCAGACGCCTCACCGACGCCGCCACCTCAGGTGCGAGCGAAATTCACAACCCGCCTTCTCCCGGGGATTCAGACAAAATGTACCAATCTCGATTACACTTGTAGGGACAGATTGCACCCACCATGGTGCAAGAGGACGGCTTCCAAGCGGAAGATATATCCGCGGATTCGGAAACGCGTCGTGCGGTGGCGCATGTCCACCACACGACACATAACGATCATACAAACGCCGGGTGATCATGGCCTGCTCGACAGAGAATCTTCGCACCGCGTTGGCCGATGCCGAATCGGACAACACGGCTAACACGCCTGTGGAAAACAACAAGCGGCTCACGTCCGTGCTTGTCGTCGACGATGAACCAGGCATCCTCAGTTTTCTGCAGAAAGGACTCAGCGCACAATTCAGCCTGATCGAGGTTGCGGCCGACACGCACGCCGCAGACGCGTTGCTCGCCCGCTGTCACTTCGATCTCATCATCTCCGACATACGCCTGCCCGACAGGTCCGGCGTCGACTGGGTGGCATCACTGCGCGAGCAGAATCAGAACACGCCCGTCATTTTCATGACCGCGCATGCCGATCTGCAGACGGCGATCACCGCACTGCGCGCAGGTGCATCGGATTTTCTCCTCAAGCCATTCCGCATGGAGCAAATGCAGACTGCCGTCGGGCGCTGCCTCGAGCGTGAGCGCCTTCAGAAAGAGAACTTTCTCCTGCGCCGGCAGGTCAAGCACCTGCATGACACCAGCGGCATCATCGGTTCGTGCGATCTCATTCAGGGTGTCTGCGAAGTCATCAAGCGCGTCGCGCCAATGCCATCGACCGTATTGATCTACGGTGAGAGCGGCACCGGCAAGGAACTCGCGGCACGTGCCATTCATCAGTACAGCGGCCGCACCGGTTCGTTCGTGCCGATCAATTGCGGTGCGATGAATGCGGAATTGCTCGAAAGCGAACTGTTCGGACATGCCAAAGGCGCGTTCACGGGCGCAATCAAAGCGCGCGAGGGACTGTTCTCCTACGCCGACGGCGGGACCCTGTTCCTCGACGAGATCGGCGAGATGCCGCTGGCGATGCAGACGCGCCTGCTGCGCGTCATGGAAGACCGCGCCGTGCGCCCGGTCGGTGGCAATCGCGAGACGCCCGTCGACGTACGCATCATCGCGGCGACCAATCGCGATTTGCGCGCCGAAGTCGAGCACGGCAATTTCCGTGAAGATCTCTTCTACCGGCTCAACGTCCTCAGCATACGCATGCCGTCGCTGCGCGAACGCATCCAGGACCTGCCCGAGCTCATCGACCACTTCGCGACTTCGATCGCCTCAGACCTCGGCGTGCCGGCACCACGGATTGAAAAGAGTGAGCTCGATCGCCTGGCTCAGTATGCCTGGCCGGGCAATATCCGCGAACTCAAGAACGTGATCGAGCGCTGTCTGCTGCTGAGCCATCAACCCAGCCAGAGCCTGCCCGGATGCGCATCTGCGGTCAGCAGCGACAGTGATGCCGGCGCCGAAGACGACCTCACGCTCGAGTCGGTCGAACGTCGCCACATCCTGCGGGTTCTCGACCTAGAGGGTGGCAACAAGTCAGCCGCAGCGCGCATCCTCGGCGTGTCGCGCAAGACCCTCGAACGCAAGTGCCAGGCATGGGGTGTGAACGGGTGAATGGACCGTTTCAGCAACGGGTGGATCTTCGCCCACTCTCCGCGCAGCACCGACCGGACAATCGCTGTGTGCCAGTGGCATGGGCAAGCTAGTGCCTGTTCACGCAACGCACGCGCCGGCATTGTGGCCCCACAGCGGGCCGTGCGAAGCGCGAGGAGAGACGCTGGGTGAACCCGAGTCAACGCTACACAACGCTGCATGACGACATTGCGGGCACAACCCGCAGGGCCGGCCGCGCTTCCTGCGCCGATTGTGTCGTGGCGTGCACGACGCATACCTCACGTTCGCTGCGCTTTGCCGGACGTATGATGCGGCGCCATCGCGGGCGCACGCATGACATGAACAGACCCTAGCCACTTACCGACATCGATGACGCTTCTTCGTCAGGTCAGCGAATCCATTCGTCGCAGCATCCGCCACAAACTGCTGGCGCTGACATTGATTCCGGTCGCCTTCGTGCTGCCGATCGCACTCGCGGGGCTCATCGCCTGGGGTGCGTCATTCACCTACGATCAGCTCTACATCAAGGTCAGCACCGATCTTGCCGTCGCGCATGATGCGTTTGAACGCATCCAGAGTGATCATCTCAATCTGTTGGCGCGGCTCGGCGAGTCCTACCGTTTTCGCAATGCGCTGTCGCGCGGCGACGACACTGCCTTGCAGGCCCTCCTCGACGAACTGCGCGAAACCGCCGGCTTCAGCTATTTGCGCGTATCGACCGAACCGGAAGCGGCCGCACCAATCGGTGCGCAACCCCGCGTCGGTATAGAAATACTCGGCCCGGGCGATCTCGAGCGTCTACGCCCCGGTTTGGCCGACTCGGTCCATCTGCCACTGCTACAGACGAAACGTGCACGACCGACGCAGCGAACCGAGGAAACACGCGGCATGGTCATTCGCGCACAACAACCTGTCGTCGGCGCCGACGGCAACGTGATCGCCGTGCTCGATGGCGGTGTGCTGCTCAACAACAACTTCGGCTTCGTCGACGAGATCCGTGACCTG
>JAGRHA010000024.1 GCA_020445205.1 Gammaproteobacteria bacterium | reverse complement strand
GTAGTGCAGTGCAACGTCGTGCATGTGCCCCGCCGCGTTGAGGACCTCTGCACCCATCAACGCCGCGAGCGGTGCGGCATCGAGCGTTGCCGACATCGCCAACAGGCGCAGGTCGTCGCGCAGCGCTGTGCAAGCGTCGAGACACAGCGCCAGCGAGAGATCGGCGGTGAGACTGCGTTCGTGGAATTCGTCGAAGATCACCAGGCCGATGCCGCTGAGTTCGGGATCGCTTTGCAGACGCCGCAACAACAACCCCTCGGTCAGCACTTCGATACGCGTGGCCTGCGTCACCTTGCGTTCGAAGCGCACCTGATATCCGACGCGTTCACCGACCGCTTCACCGAGCAGCTGTGCCATACGGTGCGCCGCCATGCGCGCCGCCGGCCGCCGCGGCTCGAGCATCACGATGCGACGATCCTCGAGCCAGGGCGCATCGAGCAGCATCAGCGGCACGAGTGTGGTCTTGCCCGAACCGGGTTCGGCAGTCAGCACCGCATGTCCTTGCGCCAGGCGCCGGCTCAACGCAGGCACACAGGCCGCCACGGGCAGATCGGGCAATGCGGGTATCCCGTTCATCAGAGATTCATCGCACCCTTGTGCCGAGCGACAAGCTGTCGCTAACGTCAGAAAGGCGCACTTCAGCCACGGGCGGTGCGCATCGCCCCTGCGAAGTGCACCCGTCGCGTTGCCGTGCATCCGGCCAGCCGAGGTCGAGCGACGGGCAATATGCGGACGCGCTGTGATCGCGTCTGGAAGAGTGGTTTTTTGTCACTGCAATGACTATCTTGCGGAGGCTGCGGTTTGCTCACAGGGAGTTGAATTTGCCACCTGACTATACGCCACGCCACGCGCGCAAGTGATGCGCAGCGAGCGTTTGCAACGACGCATTGCGATACTCGTCGCCACGTTGCTGCTGGCCGCGGGCGCGTGTGGCCTGTACGTCGTCATGCAGCAGCGGCCACCCGACGTCGTCGACCGCGTACGTCACGATGGCGTGCTCGTGGTCGCCACGCGCAACGCACCGACGACGTTTTTCAACGGTGCGGATGGTCCCGACGGATTTACCTACGCCCTCGTCGAGGCCTTCGCCGAACACCTCGGCGTAGCGGTTCGATACCGTTTTCCACAAATGCTCGATCGCCTGCTCGACAGCGTCGCCACGGCGCAGGTGCACATGGCTGCCGCGGGCCTGGGCGTCACCGACACACGGCGCAGGCGCATGCGCTTCTCGTTGCCATTCGTATCGGTCGAACAACAACTCGTCTATCGACGTGGTGACAAACGCCCAAAACAACTCGACGACATTGCCGCCGGCGATCTGCACGTGGTCGCCGGATCGAGTCACGAGGAGCTCTTGCGTCGATTGCAGGCCGAAGGCCACCCGCAGTTGAGCTGGACATCACACAGCGACCTAGACACGGCGTCCCTGCTGACGCAGGTCGAACGTGGCACGATCCGCCTGGCGCTCGCCGACGCCAACATGACCGACCTCAGTCGCCGCTTCTACCGACACATCGCCGTCGCGTTCGCACTCGAAGAGAGCAAACCCATCGCCTGGGCATTTCCACGCAGCGGCGACGACAGCCTGCGCCGTGAGGCGAACGCGTTTCTGCAGACTGCGCAGCAGAATGGCTTGTTGCAGCGCCTCGAGGCACGCTACTTCGGTCATGGTGGACGACTGAACTTTGTCGACACGCGCGAGTTCTGGCGCAACGTACGCGACCGCCTGCCGCTCTACCAGGCACACTTCGAGCGTGCCGCCGGCATCACGGGCATCGATTGGCGCCTGCTGGCGGCGATCGGTTATCAGGAATCGCATTGGCGTGCCGACGCCGTATCACCGACAGGCGTGCGTGGCGTCATGATGCTCACCCAGTCCACCGCCAAGCAGATGGACATCGACGACCGCAACGACCCTGAACAGAGCATCATCGGCGGTGCGCGCTACCTGCGCGTCGTGGAAAAGAAGATTCCGGAGCGCATCCCCGAACCGAACCGCCTGTGGCTCACACTGGCCGGTTACAACATCGGCTTCGGTCACCTCGAGGACGCGCGCATACTCACCGAACGCGACGGTGCCAACCCGGATCTCTGGATGGAGGTCAAACAGCGGCTGCCACTGCTGGCGAAGAAGCGCTTCCACCAAACCGTGAAGTACGGCTTCGCACGTGGCCAGGAACCCGTCGACTACGTCGACAACATCCGCAACTACTACGACATGCTGGTGTGGTTCACGACAACGGCAGACGATACGACGCGCGCCTACCTGTTGGCCGACAGCGAATAGGTCCGTGGTATGCGCTGATCAGCGCGCAAGCGCCTCGGCTTCCATCGACAGGAACACCTGGTAGGCGTTGCGTCGATTGGCAGCATCGAATGCCGGCATGTCCGCGAAGCGGCTCCAGTCGGCTGCGGCATAGGCACTGTCGAAGTCCTGCAGTTCGTCGACCGCCGCACCCATGACGTCGCGCAGATACGCCAGGTAGTCGCGTGTTCCCGCAACCGCAGCAACCGGATCGGCGGCCGCCGGACCGTGTCCAGGGATCAAGGCCACGATGTCGTTGGTCTCCAAACTACGCAGGGTTTCCAGCCAGCGCTGGGTATTGGCATCGCCGACAAACGGCACGCGTCCTTCGAAGATGATGTCGCCCGAATACAGCACCCTGTCCTGCTTCACGTATAGCGTCATATCGCCGTCCGAATGCGCACTACCCAGGTAGTTGACCTGGAAATCGATGCCACCCAGCGAAAAGGTATATTCGCGCTCGACGACACGGTCTGGTCGCACGATCCGGGTATCGTCATTGACCCAGGGATCGAGTGACAGGCGACGCTCATCGAGACGTTCGGCGGCTGCCGGCGACTCCAGGTACTCGTAGACACCGCGCGGTGCGATGACTTCGGCACCCTCATCCTTGAACACCTGCAGGCCATAGATGTGATCGGCGTGATAGTGGCTGACGACGACCTTCACCACGGGTTTGTCGGTGATGGCCGCGATGTGTTGGCGCAGCGCCCAGCCGAGTGACGGCGAACCGAGTGCATCGAAGACGACCACACCGGCATCGGTGACGACGAAACCGGCATTCGAGATGAACCCTTCGTTTTCCGTCGCTGCACCGGCGGCGCCCAACACGTAGTAACTGTGCTCGCCAACCTTGTGCACCGGCACATCAACCGATACCGGTGGGTAGTCCGTCGCCCACGTGAGCGGTGAGCACAGCAGCGCCACTGCCAGTAACCAAGCCTTCATACCTTTTCCCCGTGCACGCCGTGGCGCGTATTGGTCGCCCGCTCTAGCGTCTGGCGCGGAAGAAAGCGCGCAGCATCTCGGCGCTCTCCTCAGCCAACAAACCACCTTCGCAGGCCGTACGATGATTGAAACGGCCATCGGACGGCAGCAGGTCGAACACGCTGCCGGCCGCACCGGCCCGTGGATCAGGTGCCGCGAACACGACCCTGTCGACACGTGCGTGAATGATGGCTCCCGCACACATGGGACAGGGTTCGAGCGTCACGTACAGCGTCGTCCCTGGCAGGCGGTAATTCTCCAGCGCGATGGCCGCGTCGCGCAGGGCGACGACTTCCGCGTGAGCGGTAGGGTCGCTGGCACCGATCGGTTGATTCCAGCCGCGCCCGATGACCTGTCCGCCGGCAACCACGAGTGCACCCACAGGCACTTCACCCGCCTGCTCGGCACGTCGGGCGAGCTCCAACGCCCGCCGCATGTACGCCTCGTCGTCGGCAATAGACGCGGTCACGCGTGGCTTATTCCCACTCTATTGTAAATAAGCCTTTTTTGTCTTTTATATTCAATGACTTATTTTCCTGCTAAACGGTAATACCATGAAAAATACCATGCTCAGAAATTCCTTCAAAAAGTTTCATTTTTTTC
>JAGRHA010000234.1 GCA_020445205.1 Gammaproteobacteria bacterium | reverse complement strand
TGACCGACGCCGCGGCCAACGGTAACTCGCCGGCTTCGGCGATCTTTTCCAGGATCTGCCGGGCCATGTGCTCCTCGACCAGAAACAAGAGCATGTCGCGCTGCGTATCCAGCGACAGGCCGAAGAATGTCTTCGCCTCGTTGAGGCCTTCGCCACGGGCATTGTTGATGATCGTGGCACCGGTCGCACCGGCGCCACGTGCTGCCTTGAGCACGGCATCGGTTTTGGTGTCGTCGGTGAATGCGAGCAACAGTTTGAAGTGCATCTTCAGGCTCCTCGGTTCGATCTTGCGGCACGCCGTGCGCGCCTTTCGGAGAGTTGGGCGTAGGCCATCACGGTCATCATCGGGAACAGGCTCGCGAACGCGATCAGGCCGAATCCATCGAGCAGGACGCTGCGTCCGGGCACGGTGCCCGCGAGCCCGAGGCCCAATGCAGCGACCAACGGCACGGTGACGGTCGAGGTGGTGACGCCGCCAGAGTCGTAGGCCAGCGCCACGATGAGCCGTGGCGCGAAAAATGTCTGGATAACGACCACGACATAGCCGGTGATGATGTACCAGTGCAGCGGCGTTCCGCTGACGATGCGGTACGTGCCCAGGGCGATGCCGATGGCGACGCCGAGTGCGACGGCGACGCGCAGGCCCAGGACGCCGATACTGCCCGCCGAGACCTGGTGGGCCTTGATCGCCACAGCCAGCAACGACGGTTCGGCAATCGTGGTCGCAAAACCGATCGCGAACGCGAACAGATACACCCAGCGGTAGTCCCACCAGTTCAGATTGTCGACGTGGTGGGTGACGCTGCTGATGAACGCGGGGTCGGTGAGCTGGGTCGCCATGAGCTTGCCGAGTGGGAACAGGGCCAGCTCGAGGCCGTCGAGAAAGAACGCCAGACCCAGCAACACGTAAACGAAGCCCAGCAACACGCGGCCGAGTTTCGGGATGCGTTTGCGCAGCACGAACAGTTGGAAGCCGAAGATGATCATGGCGATCGGCAGGACGTCGTTGATCGTGTCGATCAGGGTGTGCGCGAGTCCGCCGAACATGCCGGGCAATGCCAGCATCCAGTCCTGCAACGGCCCGAACAGCCACCCGGCCAGTCTGTTCAGCGGATGGGTGAGCAGCGCCGCGTAGGCCTCGATCTGTTGCACCACGCTGCGGAACGCGATGCCGAAGGGGCCGTCGAGCTGCTGTGCATTGCCACCGACGCCGAAGATGCCGTAGCCCATGACGAAGATCATCGGCGTCAGCGAGGCGAACGCGATCAGTCCGAAGCCATCGATCATCGGGTTGCGGCCCTTGATCGAGGTCGCCAGACCGACACCGAGTGCCGTCACCAGCGGCACCGTGATCGTCGAGGTGGTCACGCCACCCGAATCGTAGGCGATACCGATAATCTCGGGCGGGGCGAACACCGTCATGACGATGACACCGACGTAGCCGGTGATGATCAACCAGTGGATGGGCCAGCCACGGATGATGCGCAGCACGCCGACCAGAATGGCGAAGCCGACCGACAACGCCACCGTGACGCGCAGACCCTCTGCGTAATCGGCCTTGGACGCCGTGTCGCCTGCGATCACGCCACCGGCAGCCGCAACTTCCGCGGCTTCGGCGGCAACCGCGATGAGCGCCGGCTCGGCGATCGTCGTGCCGAAGCCGAGGGCGAAGGCGAACGCCATGAGCCAGGTCAGCGAGCCCTTGCGCGCGAACGCGTAGGCCATGCTCTCACCGATCGGGAACAGGCCGTTTTCGAGTCCGCGCACGAACAGCGCGAGTCCCAGGGTGACGAACATGGTGCCGAGCGCGATGTCGGCGATATTCGGAATCGGCTGACGCAACAACAGGAGCTGAAAAAGCCCGATGACGACCACGATCGGCAGCAGATCGCGGGCACTTTTGATCAGGGGGGCGACGAGTTGGGCCAGGTATTTCACTGCGCACACTGTGCCAAACGACCTGCATTCGCACCAGCGCCTCACAACGCGGAACGGTATTCCCGACAGTCTGTCTGCAGGCACTGGATCGGGCTGCGGACAGCGCTTTTCAGCGGCAGTACGGGAGTGCGGAGCAGGTGTCCAGATTGTTTACAGAATCTCGTCGCGAGGGTCTGCTGGCGCCTGTAAATTATTGTTTTAAAAGCCGACGAAATTATCGGCACGTATGTTGCTCGGGAACGTTCAGCGCAATAAAACTGTGCCATCAGAGCGGCGTCCCGGGACAGGGTTAGCGACCGCAAATGTTTTCAGCCGGAAAGTACAGCCCGGTTTGAAGTACTGATAAATTTTTTAGGAGTTCCTGCTCATGAATCTTAAAAGAATCGCATTCGGAGGCGTGATGGCCCTGGGTCTTATGACCTCGGGTGCCTATGCCGCGACCTCCGTCGGCTTCGTCAGTCCGCCGAACGGATCTACCTATGCCGTTGGCACCGCAGTGACCGTAACCGGTCAGGCCGGCGCTTCGGGTGGTTCGGGTACGGGTCTTGATCTCGCCCTCGTCCTCGACGGTTCCGGCAGCATGGGCGGCGCCCGTCTCGCCGCGCAGGCCGCCGCCGCCAAAGCCCTGGTCGACGCCCTGCCGACCGTCGGTGTTTCCGTTTCGGTCGTCTCGTTCGATGGCAGCACGCCGTCGGATCTGCGTATCCCGCTCACTTCGACGAGCAGCGCCACCAACGTTACGGCGATCAAGGCGGCTATCGACGCCGTTCCCGCTTCTGGCGGCACCGATATCCAGAACGGCATCACCCGTGCCGCTGGTGAATTGACCGGTGCAAACCATATCGCTGGCCGTGTGCAACAGATGGTCGTAATTTCGGACGGTGGTCAGTCGAGCTCGCCGATCTACGCGGCTTCCAACGCCGCCGTCGCTGCGGGCGTCGACGCCATCCACTCGGTCGGTATTCCGGGCCATACGCCGAGCACGATGCAGGCTGTGGTCGCTGGCATGAACCAGACCTACGAAGGCACTGTGAACGTATCGGCCGGTGGTGACGACTACGGTGTGTACACCAACGCATCGGACCTCAACGCCCTGATCAACCTGTTCAACGGTACCGCAGGCAACCTGGTCGGTCTCGACTTCATCAACCTGACGCTGCCGGACGGCACCGTGATCAACAACTACGCGACCGACGGTCTCGGCAACTTCTCGGTGAACTGGAACATCCAGGCCGGCGCCAACACCTTCACCGTGTTCGCGCAGGGTACCGACGGCACGACCGCCACGGCCAGCTGGACGCTGTTCGGTGGCACCGGTCCTGCCCAGGTCCCGGTCCCGGCACCGCTCGCCCTGATGGGTCTGGCGATGCTGGCGATGCGTCGTCTGCGCAAGTCCGCCTGATTCGTCAGCGACAAGCGCCAGCAGAAAGCGCCGCACATGCGGCGCTTTTTGTTATGGTCGGGCCTGCATTTTGGACCGTCCAAGTCGAAGAGGATGTGCGTGCATGATCCCATTCCGTTTTACCGCACTGTGCGTGTTATTGGTTGCGATGCCGGCACAGGCCGGACTCAGCGACCCGTTTGGCCTGATCGGCAGCGGCGATGTTCCGCGCGAGGACCTCGTACTCATCGGTCGCGAGCGTCTGTCCATCTCATCGCTGGAGTTGCCTGACGAGGGCTCGCCGGCCGCGATCCGCGAGCGCCTGCTGGCGGATTTCATCGCCAAGGGCTGGCTGCACCGCGTGCCGGCCAGCGTGTCGCGCCTGCGTGCCAACGGTTACAGCGATCCCGATCTCGATGCGCTCGACCTGCTGGCGCGCGTCGCGTCGGATGCGGTGAACATTTCGCCCGAAGCCGTGGCGCTCGAGGCGGGGCCCCTGCTCGATCATCCCTACGCACAACTCGCGCTCGCGGTCGCACACCGCCGCGGTGGCGATGTCGACAAGGCTCAGCAGCTTGCCGCACGGATCATCGGTGCGCGACCGGATCTTGCGTATGCGCACAATGTCATCGGTACGGTTTTCTACGAACGCGGCGATCTGAAGAACGCGGCAGACGCGTTCGCGCGTGCCACCGAGCTGGCGCCAGCGTTCTTCGCAGCACAAGCCAACCTCGGTTCCGTTCTGCTGCTGCAAGGTGATCAGGCCGGTGCGGCGCGCGCGTTTTCGGCTGCGATTGCGGTGGAGCCACGGCACTGCGGCGCATTGATCGGCCGTGCATCCCTGGCCGAGACGGGCGGGCTCTATGGACAGGCGGCCGACGATCTGCAAGCGTGTCTCGCCAGCGGTATGGACGACCCCGCGGTGCGTCGGCGTGCCGTGGTCGCGCTTGCAGACGCAGGGCGTGTCGACGAAGCACGCGAAGTGCTCGCGCCGCTCGCCGGCAGCGATCCCGATTGGGCTAACAACATGGCCGTCGAGCTGGCGCTGCGTGCGGGTGACATCGATGTCGCCGCCGATGCGCTCGAAAACATCGCGGCGTCTCCCCGTCGCCAGTTGCTGCGCGCCATTGTCGCCACGGCGCGCGGTGACGCACGCGCGGCCGCGGCCGAGTTGCAGGCTGAGGCGATCGCATTGCAGGCCGAACCGGCGGCCGTGCTGGTCGCGCGTGCAGCAGCGGTTGCGGGGCACAAGACCGACGTTGCACAAGGCAGTCTGCCGGCGACATTGAACGCGGTTGCCGCGGTCATGCAGGCTTTCGACGACCTGGCACGCGGCGATCGCAAACGTGCTGCGCAGCGGTTGATCGACGGTGCAGGGGGTGTGTTTTCCGGATTCGAGCTCACGGGCCTCAGCGCTGACCAAGTCGCCGCTGCGCTCGATCCGGCCAGCGCCCGCGATGCGGCGTCAGGCTTTGCGTTGCTCGTGCGCTCGCTACCCAGGCTGGCCGTGCCGCGGTTCAAGGCTGCCAACGCGGGCGGTGATGATTTCCTCGTTCATTACCTGAACGCCGTGGCCCACGAGCAGATCGGCGATCGTGGCGCCGCGGAAGCACAGTTGCGGCGTTCCTTGGCGAAGCTGCCCGACTTTGTCACCGCGCACAGTCTGCTGGCCGAACAGTACCTGCAACAGGGCAAGCTGGAAGCTGCGTTGCAGCACTACGAGGCCATGGCGAAGCGTGCGCCGGCGTTTGCGACGCTGCTGCGGGTCGGTGTGGTCCGTGATGCACTCGGCGATCTCGCCGGTGCCGAGCAGGCCTACCGCGAGGCCGTGAAGCTGGGCCCCGACGTGTTCGTCGGTTACAACCAACTCGCCTGGCATCTCGCCAAGCAGAACATCAAACTCGACGAGGCCATCAAGCTCGCGTCGAAGGCCGATCAGTTGCAGCCCGGCAATGTCAGCGTGCTCGACACGCTCGGATGGTTGCGGTACCTGAAGGGGGATCTCAAAGGCGCCCAACAACTGCTGCAACGCGCCAACGAGATCGCCGCTCAAGGCAACGGCGACGTGCTGTACCACCTGGCCGTGGTGTCGCAGAAGCTGGGCAACAACGATGCCGCGCGCCGTGCACTCGACCTGGCCAGCGGCCTGACGACGCATTACGAGAGCCGTGCCGCTGTCGAGGCCCTGCGCGCCGGACGCTAGGGGGTTCGCGTGGGGGTCACGCCGGGCGCGTAACCGAACAGCGCGAAAGCGCGCTGGCAGTGCTCCGCGGGCGCGGCCGTGATGCAGACGCTGCGTCCCGTGTAAGGGTGACGCAGGCCAAGCCGGGCGGCCATGAGCAGCAGGCCGTCGATGCCGAGCCGGTCGCGGAAGAAGCGGTTGTGGCGGCCATTGCCGTGAGTCGTGTCACCGATCAGGTGATGCGAGATGTGTTTGAAGTGCTTGCGGATCTGCTGCCGCCTGCCGGTCACCGGTTCGACCGCGACCAGCGAATAGCGCGCGCTCGGATACCGATCGACGGCGTGCGGCAGCTCGATCGTCGCCAGGCGCCGGTAGCGCGTCGTCGCCGGTTGTGCGACGCCGTTGCCCTCGTCGTCCGCGATCGCGTGTTCGATGATCCCTTCCGTGTCGGTCCAACCACGCACCACGGCGAGATATTCCTTGGTCATGGCGTCGTCCTCGAACAGGCTGCCAGCCTTTTTCGCTGCGTCGGCCGACAGCGCGAACAACAGTACGCCGGATGTCGCGCGGTCGAGACGGTGGACGGGGTAGACGCGGCGCCCGATCTGGTCGCGCAGGCGCTGCAGCACGAACACGCGGTCACGCGAGATCGGGCTGCGGTGCACGAGCATGCCCGCGGGCTTGTCGATGGCAACGTAGTGATCGTCTTGAAACAGGATGGTCAGGGACATGAAGGTTAGTGTGGCGGCTCCATGGGGATTCTAATCCACGCGGCGGGGCGCTATCGTGCACGGCATGTCGCTGCGCATGCGAATCCTGCTGTTTCTGTTCCTGTTCGGCCTGGTGCCGTTGATGCTCGCCGTGATCATCAACCTGCCGCTGGTGCTCGAACGCATCGATCTGTTCTACCGGCACTCCTTCCTGCAGAACCTGCGCGCTGACTTCAGCGACCTCGATCAGCATCTGGCAAGTCGTGATGCCAGCGTGCGCCTGCTGGCCAAGCTGCCCGAGCCCGGTGCGCTGGTCGGCGATACCGGTGACCACGACAAGGCCGAAATCGATCTGGCGCGCGCTCGCTACACGCAGTGGATCAACCGTATCCTCGGCGACGAGCGCGACATCACCGAGATCCGTTTTCTCGACAGCGAGGGCGTCGAACGTTTCTGGCTCGAACGCGACAGCAACACGGGCGAGTGGCAGCCGACGAGCAAACGTTTGCGCGGCCTGCCGCCCGACCAGGTCGCGTTGATGCTGTCGGGGCGTGGCGGCAGCGTGTTGCTGAGCCCGCTACGCATCGATCTCGGTGCCGACGACCCGGCACGCGTGTTCACCTTGCAGCTGCTGAGTGCCATTGCCCCCGGGGTGGTCGGGGAGCCGCCCGTGGGACTGGTGGCGATCACGCTCGATATTGCCGGACTCGTGCGACGCGACCAAAAGACACTGTGGGTGCACGACGACGGCGAATACCTGCATCTGCCCAATCTGCCGGCGCGTGAAGGCAATGCTTTCGACGACTACCCCGGACTCGCCGACGACTTCCAGCAGAACCGCGTTGTCCTTTGGGAGCAGGGCAAACGGCGCGCGATCTGGTTGCCGATGTTCCGCACCACCGACGGTGACACGCTGTGGGTGGGGCGTCCTGTCGACGACGAACCGCTCAAAGTGTTTCGCACCGAGGTGGTGCTGCGCGTACTGCTGATCGTACTCGGGCTGGTTTTCCTGCAGTTCATGGTCGCGCGCTGGATCACGCGCCGCGCCGAGCGCATCGGCCGCGACTTGACGGAAGGTGTCAAACACACGCTGGAATCGGATGAGCCCGTGAGCTTCAGCTGGGCGGGTCCGCCGGAACTTCGGCAGCTGGCCGACAACCTCACACGCCTGTCGCGGACCCACGCGAGCCAGACGCGCAATCTGCGCGAACACGCGCGCGAACTCGAGGCGACCAACCGCTACAAGTCCGAGTTCCTCGCGAATGTCAGTCACGAGTTGCGCACACCGCTCAACTCGATCCTGCTGTTGTCGAAGTTGCTCGCAGGAAAGGAGCAGGGTCTCGATCGCGAGTCACAGCAGCAGGCCGAGGTGATCCACAAGGCAGGATGCGACCTCAAGGCGCTGATCGACAACATTCTCGATCTGTCGCGCATCGAGGCCGGCAGGCTCGACCTGCTGGTCGAGCAAGTCGCGCCCGCGGCCATGCTCGACGACCTGCGACTGCTCCTCGAACCGCAATTCGACGACAAGGGGCTGGAGCTCGAGCTCGTCGTCGACCCGCAGACCCCGACGAGCATCGAGACCGACGCGGACAAGGTGCGACAGGTGTTGAAGAACTTTCTCGCCAACGCGGTCAAGTTCACCGAGCGCGGCAAAGTGACGCTACGCGCCGCGCCGGCGACGCCACCCTATGCCGTGGCGTTGTCCGTCAAGGACACGGGCATCGGCATTCCACACGGCAAACAGGAGGCGATATTCGAGGCCTTCCAGCAGGCCGACGGCTCGACCAGTCGCCGCTATGGCGGCACTGGCCTGGGGCTGACGATCAGTCGCCAGCTAGCCGATCTGCTCGGCGGCGAGATCCGTCTGACCAGCGCCGTCGGCCGCGGCTCCGAGTTCACCTTGCTGTTGCCGGCGGTCGTTGCACGCGAGGATGCGCAGCCTGTGGTGCGCGTCGAGTCGCCGCACGAGCCGGTGGTGGAGACCGAGGTGATCGCAAGCGAGGCGCTGCGCGGCCTGCACCTGCTGCTCATGCAGCCCGATGTACGTAGCCAGCTGCGCCTCAGCGGCATGCTGCGTGACGCCGGCGTGGTCATACATCTCGCCGACGACCTCGCCGAGGCGTCGGAGACGCTCGATGAGCTGGGACGCGTTGATTTTCTGCTGATCGATGCGCTGACGCCCGACAATGGTGCGTGTGATACGATTGCTCGTATGCGTGACCGTCTGGCCAGCGAAACGGTGATCATCGGCCTCGTGCCGGCCGACGGCGGAGACGCGCGAGAGCAATGTCTGGCACGTGGCGCCGACGACATCGTCGAGTACCCGTGCAGCGCAGGTGAGCTGTTCGACGTGATGATCCGCAACCTGCCCAACCACGCCGATTAGACCATGAAGCGATACGCTGGATTCAAGCTGCTCGCGGTAGACGACAACGAACACAACCTGTTCACGTTGCGCGCGCTGGTCGAACAGCACATGGATGTCGAGATCCTCGAGGCGCGCGGTGGCGCCGAAGCGCTGGAGATCGCCCAGGCGCATCCGGATATAGACCTCATCATCCTCGACGTGCAGATGCCCGAAGTCGACGGCTTCGAGACCGCCGAGATGCTCAAGGCGCGACGCAAGACCCGTGACATCCCGATCATCTTCCTCACCGCGGCGTTCAAGACCGAAGAGTTTCAGCGCAAGGGCTACGCGGTCGGTGCCGTCGACTACCTGCTCAAGCCGATCGACGACAACCAGTTCCTGAACAAGATCAGCACCTATTTCCGCCTGATCGAGAAAGAACGCCAGCTCAACCAGATCCTCGAAGAAAAGGTCGCCCAGCGCACCGCGGAACTGCACCAGGCCAAGCAGTACCTCGAAAACATCCTTACGTACATGGGCGAGGCGCTGTTGGTGCTGTCGCCGGATGGCGTGATTCGCGAGGTCAATCCGGCGGCATGCGACATGCTCGGCTATGCGCGCGACGAGCTCGTCGGCATGTCGATCGGCGACGTCTTCGAAGAGGAAGGTGAGGAGCAGGCGGGTGCCTTCATGGGAACCTGGCTCGAGGCGCTGATTCGCACGGGCGCGCTGCGCGACATCGATGCCGCGTTCATCGCCAAGAGTGGCGAACGCCTTCCGATATTGTTTTCTCGCACTGCGGTACTCGATACCGATGGTGCGATCGGTGACATCATCTGCATTGCCAAGAACATGCGCGGATACCGCAAGGTGGCGGATGCGGCAGATGTCACGAGTGCTGCTGGCTGATTGCTGTAGGAGTAAGTCATGACAGATCCCCTGAATCCGCAGCTTCCCGACGACGAAGATCCGACAATGACCGCCAACGCGCTGAAGGCGATGGCACATCCGCTGCGCTGGAAGATACTCTGCACCCTGGGCGATCGTGAGCTGTCGGTCGGCGAGATCGTCGAGCAGACCGGGACCTCGCAGAGCAACATATCGCAGCACCTCGAACAGCTGCGGAACAAGAACATCGTTACCTCGCGCAAAGAGGCGAACCGGATCTACTACCGGATTCGAAACGGCAAACTGCTCGAACTGATCGGCACGATGCGTTCGGTGCTCTGTCCGACCTACCTCGACGATCGCTATTCGGGCAGCTGATCGACGGCGGCCGTTGCGGCGGCCGCTACACGGCTGATCATGCATGTTTGCAATGGCGTCCGGCGTGGTTCTGCGCGATGCTGAACGGCATCGACATTGCCGCCAGTTGAACCATGTCGCTGCTCCAGCACTATCAAGCCCAGATCGAATCCGGTGACCTCGCCGAGGATCCCGAACAGCGTCGCGCGATCACCGCGCTGCAGCGGCTCACCGATGACCTGAATGTCGCACCGCCAGCGGGGTTGCGCGGCCTGTTCCGCAAGCCGCCACCACCACCGCGCGGCCTCTACCTGTGGGGCGGCGTCGGTCGCGGTAAGACGTGGCTCATGGATATGTTCCACGACCACGTCGGTGACGTGACCCGCGCGCGATTCCATTTCCACCGTTTCATGCAACGCGTGCACGGCGAACTGGCCGAGATCAAGGGACGCGCCAACCCGCTGTCGATCGTCGCCGCGCGCATGGCGAAGCAATGGCGTCTGCTGTGTCTCGACGAATTCAACGTCATCGATATCGGCGACGCGGTGATACTCGCCGGCCTGCTGCGCGGTCTGCTCGACGGTGGCGTGGTGCTCGTGACCACATCGAACGTGGTTCCCGACGACCTGTATCGTGACGGCATCCAGCGTGCGAGTTTCCTGCCGGCGATCGATCTGTTGAACCGGCGTACCGAAGTCATCCATGTCGGCGGCGACCGCGACTACCGCAAGCTCGTCCTCGAACAGGCGCGCGTCTATCACTCGCCGTTGGGTGCCGACACCGATGCCTTGCTGGATGAAGAGTTCCGGCGCTTGGCGCATGTCGCGCCCGAGGGCCCGGGCGAATTGGTGATCAACGGTCGGATCATGCCCTATCGCCATCGCGTGGGTGACATGGTGTGGTTCGATTTCGAGGCGCTGTGTGGTCCGCCGCGCAGTCAGAACGACTACATCGAACTCGCGCGCACGCATCACACGGTGTTCATTTCCGACGTGCCGGTCATGGGCAGCATGCGTGATGACCGTACACGCCGATTCATATTCCTCATCGACGAGTTCTATGACCGCCGGGTCAAACTGGTGATCAGTGCCGAGGTGCCGGTGCAGCGCCTGTACATCGGCGAGCGCTTGGCATTCGAGTTCCAGCGCACGATCAGCCGCCTGACAGAGATGCAGACGCCGGCGTTCCTGGGCAGGCCGCACCTCGGTTGATCGCACGCCGGCGCTACGCCCTACGCCGACTGTGGCGCCGCACCGGGTTCAGGTCCTACGGAAAATCGCTCTACTACACTCGACCGGGATACGTCAGAGATCGTTGGGCGTCGACTTGATTTACCAATTAATTGGATTTATATTAGCAAATACTTATGAATAGGGAAGGACCATCGATGGGCATCACCAACCGGCCAGGGGTCATTTTCGCGGCGCTGCTGGCGTGGCTGAGCGTCGGCGTGGTGTGGTCGGCCGAGGAGCTGGCCACGGTGTCCGTCGCCAACGTCGAACTGCCGCAGGTTTACCGTCTCGACGGGGTTGCCGAGGCGGTCAATCGCAGCACGGTGTCGGCACAGACCTCCGGTCGCGTGGTCGAGGTCAATTTCGACGTCGACGACTATGTGCGGGCGGGCGATGTCATCGTGCGCCTCGAGGACAGCCAACAGCGCGCCTCGGTGACGCGCGACGAGGCCCTGCTGAAGGCCGCGGTCGCGCGTCGCCTGGATGCCGAGAAGGAATATACGCGGATCAAGGGCGTGTTCGACAAGGGCGCCGTCGCCAAGGCCGAACTCGACAGGGTGACCGCGAACCTCAAAGAGGCACGCGCATCGGAACAGGCCGCCGAGGCGGCGCTATCGCAGGCCCGCCAGGAACTCGCGTACACGGAAGTCGTGGCGCCGTACAACGGCATCGTGATCGAACGCCTGATCGAGGTCGGCGAAACCGCGCAGCCCGGCAAGCCGCTGATGTCGGGGCTGTCGGTCGACAATATGCGCGTCACTGTCGACGTGCCGCAGAACCTGGTCGCGGCGATTCGCAGTGAGGGCAAGGCTCAGGCGCAGGTCGCGGGCAAGTGGGTCGCGGCGGCGTCGGTCACGGTTTTCCCGGTTGCCGATTCGCGATCCGACACCTTCAAGGTCCGTTTACAGCTACCCGAGGACACGACCGGGGTGTTTCCCGGCATGTACGTGAAGGTCGGTTTCGTCACGGGTGTCGACCGTGCGCTGGTCATCCCGCTGTCGTCCATCGTGCTGCGTTCGGAAGTGGTCGGTGTCTACGTGGTCGGCGACGATGGCAGCATCCGTTTTCGCCACATCCGGCTCGGTTCGCCGGCCGGCCCGGAACACGTGGAAATCCTTTCCGGCCTGCACGAGGGTGAACGTGTGGCCACCGATCCCGTTGCTGCAACGATCGCGCTGAAATCGCAGCGCAGTGCGCAGGTGGGCAATGAGTAAGCTCGGCTTCTCCGGCGGCATCGCCAAGCGCTTCCAGGCCACTCAGATCACGCCGCTGCTTGCGCTCGTGGGCATGCTGCTCGGCGTGTTCGCGGTCATGGTCACGCCGCGCGAGGAAGAACCGCAGATCAACGTCACGTTCGCCAATGTCTTCATCCCGTTCCCGGGTGCCTCGGCGAAGGAGGTCGAGAGTCTGATCGCGTCGCCTGCCGAGCAGGTTCTCGACGAGATCGACGGTATCGAGCACGTGTACTCGACATCGATGCCCGGTATGGCCGTGCTGACGGTGCAGTACCTGGTGGGCGAAGACCGCACCGATGCGATCGTGCGTTTGTACAGCAAGATCATGTCGAACCAGGATTGGCTGCCCGCCGGTGCCGGTGTGGGAACGCCGATCGTCAAGCCGAAGGGCATCGACGACGTGCCCATCGTCACGGTGACCTTATGGGCGAAAAACCCCGACGCAGGCGCGTTCGAGCTCGGTCAGGTGGCACACGCCATCGAGTCGGAACTCAAACGCGTCCCCGGCACGCGCGACATCTACACGATCGGCGCCGCCGAGCATGTGGTTGCCGTGGAACTCGATCCGCAGGCGCTGGCTTCGCATGGCATGGATCCACGTGACCTGCGCGCCGCGCTGCAGGCGGCCAACGTCACCCGCGACAACATCGGCGTGGTCGCGCGCGACCAGGAACTGCTGGTGCAGGCCGGTGTGTTCCTCAGCCATGCCGACGAGATCGAGGACCTCGTGGTCGGTGTGCACGAGGGCAAGCCCGTGTTCCTGCGCGATGTCGCGCAGGTACGCCGCGGCCCCGACCTTCCCGCAAGCTATGTCTGGACGGGTGCCGGGCCGGCCATCACCGATGCCGCGCTGCGCGACGCGTTCGAGGCACCCGCCGTGACGATCGCCGTGGCCAAGAAGCCGGGCACCAACGCGGTCGAGATCGCGCAGCGTGTCATCGACCGTTTCGCTCAGCTCGAGGGTATCTACATCCCGGACAGCATCGGTGTGCAGGTGACGCGCAACTACGGTGCCACGGCCGATGCCAAGGCAAAGAAGCTCATCAGCAAGCTGGTGTTCGCGACCGCGTCGGTGGTGCTGCTGGTGCTGATCGCGCTGGGCTGGCGCGAAGCGATCATCGTCGGCGCCGCCGTGGTGGTGACGCTCGCCGTCACCCTGTTCGCGTCGTGGGCGTGGGGTTTCACGCTCAACCGTGTGTCACTGTTCGCCCTGATCTTCTCGATCGGTATCCTCGTCGACGACGCCATCGTCGTGGTCGAGAACATCCATCGTCATCTGTCGATGGGGGCCAAGCGCCTGCTCGACGCGATCCCGGCCGCGGTCGACGAGGTCGGTGGGCCGACCATCCTGGCCACGTTCACGGTCATCGCGGCGCTGCTGCCGATGGCCTTCGTGACCGGTCTCATGGGACCGTACATGAGCCCGATCCCGATCAACGCCTCGCTCGGCATGCTGATCTCGCTCGTCGTCGCGTTCGTATTCACGCCGTGGATGAGCAACCGCATGTTGGCCTCGGTGGCGAAGAAGTTCGAGGCGCACACGCATGAGCACGAGTCGAGCCCCGGTCTGGAGCGTTTTTTCGACCGCGTCATGTCGCCGTTCCTGGTCGGCGTTGCCGGCTTCCGCAACCGCTGGAAGTTGCTCGTCGGCATCCTGGTGCTGATCGCGCTGTCGGTGCTGCTGGTCGTCGGCAAGGCGGTGATCCTCAAGATGCTGCCATTCGACAACAAGTCGGAGTTCCAGATTGTGCTCGACATGCCCGAGGGCAGCAGTCTCGAACACACCACGCGCGTGCTGTCCGATATCTCGGCATACATCGCCAGCGTGCCGGAAGTGACCGATTATCAGGTCTACTCGGGGACCGCGGCACCGATCAGCTTCAACGGGCTGGTGCGCCAGTACTATCTGCGTGAAGGCGCCCACCTCGGCGATATCCAGGTCAACCTTACCGACGCCAAGCACCGTGACCGCAAGAGTCACGAGATTGCGTTGTCGGTGCGCGAGAAGGTGCAGGCGATCGCGCGTGCCCAGGGCGGCAACGCCAAGGTCGTCGAAGTGCCGCCGGGACCGCCCGTGATGTCGCCGTTGGTCGCCGAAGTCTACGGGCTCGACTACGAAGGCCAGATCGTGGTGGCCAAGGCGTTGCGCAAGACCTTCGAGACCACGCCCGACATCGTCGACGTCGACGACTCGGTCGAGTATCCGTCCGAGAAGGGCGTGGTGCTCGTCGATCGTGCCAAGGCGGCCCGCCTGGGCGTGGCACAGAGCAGCATCGTCGAGGCGCTCGGCATCGCGCTCGGCGGCGAGGACATGAGCTACCTGCACGCCACCCACCACAAATACGCCGTGCCGATCCGCGTGCGCTACAGCGAGGCCGACCGCGCCGACCTGTCCCAGGTCCTGGCGCTCAAGGTGCGTAGCGAAACGGGTGCGCTGGTACCACTGTCGGAGATGGTGGCCGTAGTACCCGCGGTGCGCGAGTACAGCATCCAGCACAAGGACCTGTTGCCTGTCGTCTATGTGACGGGTGACATGGCCGGATCCACCGACAGTCCGCTGTACGGTCTGTTCGAGATCTCCGACCGCCTGGAGCAGGAGGGTGGACCCGAGCAGTGGTTGCTGTCGCAGCCGCCCAACCCCTACGAGTACAGCATCAAGTGGGATGGCGAGTGGCAGGTGACCTACGACACCTTCCGCGATATGGGCATCGCCTACTCGGTCGGTCTGCTGCTCATCTACCTGCTGGTGGTGGCCCAGTTCCGCTCCTACCTCGTGCCGCTCGTGATCATGGCGCCGATTCCGTTGACCGTGATCGGCATCCTGCCCGGGCACGCGATCATGCAGTGGCTCACGGGGGCCGGCCAGTTCACGGCTACGTCGATGATCGGCATGATCGCGCTGGCCGGGATCATCGTGCGCAACTCGATTCTGCTCGTCGATTTCATCAACCAGGAGGTGCGTGCGGGTGTGCCCTTCGATCGCGCGGTCGTGCGTTCGGCGGCGGTGCGCGCGAAGCCGATCGTGCTGACCGGTCTTGCGGCCATGGCCGGTGCCTTTTTCATCCTCGACGATCCGATCTTCTCCGGGCTCGCCGTGTCGCTGATCTTCGGACTGTTCGTGTCGACGATCCTGACCTTGATCGTGATCCCGGTGGTGTACTACGGCGTGATGTGTAAGCGCTTGGCGAGCATCAAGGATTCTGCCTGATCGCGTCGCTAGGCGATGCAGCCACCACAAAGAACAAACCCCGCGGAAGCGGGGTTGGTTCTGCACAGTTTTCCGGAGGGGGTAACCTCCACGGGATAGGCATTCAGTCGCCTCTCGGAGGGTTCGCGAGGCTTACTGCGAGCGCGGGACAGTGAACGGTAGATCCGTGCACTGCACCGTTCCCGAGGACAACGCGGTCTCCGAGCAGGTCGACAACGTCGATCCCTGTCGACGTTTTCACCAGCCCGAGGGCCAGTGTTTACAAGACTAGTGTCTCGAGCCAGGCGATGCAGCCGGGGAACTACCTAGGGGAATTCCCGCCTTTCCCGCAAGCCGCTGTTTCGTCGATGGAATCTGTTTGCGGCGGGATCGGCTTTCTCGCTCAACCGTTAAGTCGGTCAAAAATCAGGTATCCCGCGAGATAGGTTCCCAGCGCCGATCCCAGGGTGCTGAACAGGAATACCAGCAGGGTGCGCGAGACGCGGTTGCGCCACCAGCCGCGCGGTGTGGCGGTATCGCCGCGCAGGCGGCTGAAGTCGCCGACACGTGGGCGCCGCAGCCACAATTCTGCCGCCGCCGTGACCATGCCGGCACCGATGGTCGGGTTCAGTGACGTGATCGGTGCGGCGATGAAGGCGGTCACCACGGTCAGCGGGTGCCCAGCGGCGATCAGGGCGCCCAGCGCCGACAGGCCGCCATTGATCAGTACCCAGTCGCGTACCAGCTGCCAGCCGAGATCCGGGTTGCGACTGAAACCGAGGTAGAAACCGAACAGCACGAGGACCACGATCAGCCATGGGATCAGCCGCGGCCACCGCGCCTTGGACGGTACGCTGTCGAGCAGCTCGATGACCTCGTGCGGCTCGTCGGTGTCGCCGAGATGGCGGGCGATACCGGCCAGGTGGCCTGCGCCGACCACGGCGAGGACATGCCGACCGGGATGATCCCCTGCTGCCGCGCGCAGTTTCGCCGCCATGTAGCGATCACGCTCGGCGATCAGCGGTTGGTACAGGTCGTTGCGGTCGTGTGCGAACTCGGCAAACGTCGTCTCGACCACGTCACCTTCCTTGAGGTGTTCGATGTCTTCCTCGCTGACCTCCTCACGCGAGATCAGGCTGCCGACGAGTCCACTGAACAGGGTCGCGCGTCGCCACCAGCTCAGACTGCGGGCCGTGCGGTTCAGGGTCGTGCCGATTTCGCGGTCGATGAGCAGCACGGGCAGATCGTGGCGCTGCGCCTGGTCGATCGCCATGCGCATCTCGGCGCCCGGTTCGATACCGAGTTGTTCGCCCAGGCGCTGCTGGTAAGCGGCCATCGCCAGGTTGGCCATGACCATGGCTGCCTTGCCCTGCCGGATAACCTGCATGAGGTCGAGTTCAGCGAGCCGGTCCGGGCGCATGAGCGCCTCGTGGCGGCTCGGGCACAGCTCGATCGCGACGGCGTCGTATGCGCCGCTGTCGAGTTCGCTCGCGACCTGTTCCGCACTGCTGCGGGAGACGTGCGCCGTACCCAGCAGGGTGATGCGCATATCGTCGACGGTCAGCGTACGCATCGGTTGCGGGGCGCTGGCTGCCGTGCCGCTGTCAGCCTCGGGGTTCAGCATCGACATCCGGTCATCGCGCAGACGTGCGCGCCGCGCGCCGGGGGCGTGCACGGCAGGTATCGATGGCTGGGCGGACGGGTGTCATGTGGGCGGTCGCGACGTCGTTGGCTGGGGGGCTCCGCATCATAGCAGGGCAGGGCGGCAAAGGTGGTACGTGGCGGTGCTCGTTGATCCATCGTGACAGCGGTCGCGCCCCTTATTACCATGCGCCCATGAACATCCTCAATCGTTGGCGATTGCCGCTGTGCTTGCTGTTGATTCTGGGCCTGGCTGCTTGTGTGACCAACCCGTTCGCCGAGGTCCCCGAGCGGCTGACCATGCAGCTGCGCAAGTTCGAGTCCGTGGTTCGATGGGGTGCGTTGCAGAAGATGTCGCTGTTCGAGAAGCACGCGGAAGGTGAGGTGCCGACGATGCAGGAAGGCCTCGAGAACGTGCGCGTGACCGGATACGAGCTGGCCAATCCGCTGACCAAGATCGAACCATTGCGTTGGGGGCAGACCGTGGTCATCGATTATGTCCTTACCGATCGCCAGGTGGTCCGTCAGATCATCGATCATCAGATCTGGGAAAGCGACGACGACGGCGTCACCTGGTATCGCACCACGCCGGTACCGCAGTTCCGTTGAGCGAAGCGTCACCCAGCGTGGCGGCGCTCGGCGGCTGGTTGCGCGAGCGACGCGATGCCGGCGACGACGGCAAGACCCTGTTGCTCGGTTTCATCGCATCGGATGCCTGTTTCGCCGTCGCCGCGGGATTGCGCGGCGAACGCGACCATCCCGGCTTCGAGCGTTTCGCGCGCTATCTGCTGCACCGCCGATTCGCTTGTGACGGCCATGTGCTCATGCTGCCGGCGTTGCATGGCGACGCCCCCGTCTACCTGGTTCATGGCTGCGTCGCAGCACAGGCGCTGGCGTTCATGGTCGATGCACACGGCCATCGCTGCCGGTGGCCGGGGGCTGCGTTGCCACTGCGCGTGGACGATCACGATAGGCAGCCGACGCCTGCGCTGCTGCGGCGCGACATGGACGCACGATTCGCGGCGCTCGCGGTACCGCCGCCGTCGTCATTGTGACGGCAGGAAATTGTACTGGACGTTACCGTCACGGACCGATGCCGGGCCTGCAAGCCGGCGATGAACAGTGAATTGAGGCTGCGACGGCAGCCGCGAGGGAATTGGAATGATATCGACACGGATCGCCGTACTGTTACCGACATTGATGCTCGGCGCGTGCGTGAGTCAACACGACGCGATGGTCGCGAAGGGCTATCCCGCCGACTACGCGGACGGTTTTGACGACGGCTGTCACAGTGGACACAAGGCCGGCGGCAACCTGTTCGATGAGTTCCGCAAAGACGTCGAGCGCTTCGCACGCGACGATCGCTACGCGCAAGGGTGGTCTGACGGATTCCGCCAATGTGAATCGGAGCAGGAGGCGCTCGATCGCCAGACGCGAATGGCGTTGCAGCGGCAGCGACTCATTGAAGCCCAGGAGCAGCGTCACGAGCGCGATACGCGACACCTCGAACGCGAGGTGCTGAAAGGCGTGGACACGCGTGGACTCGAGATCCTGAAATAAGGTACTAAGGCAGTCAGTCGGCTGGCGCGTCGAGTAAGGGGCTCAGGGTCTCGATGACCTCGCGGCTGTCCCAGTCGAAGGCGCCGAACACCGCGTAGCGAATGCGACCGTTGCGATCGATGACGAGGGTCGTCGGAAACGCGTACACGCCCCAGCGCCGCAGTGCCTCGGCGTCGCTGTCGAGCAGGACCGGGAAGTCGATCGGTTTGTCTTTGAGGAACGCCTGCATCTTTTCCGCTGTCTCGCCGACGTCGACCGCGAGTATCTCCAGCCCGCGCTCACGCAACTGCGCGTACAGCCGCTGCAGCGAGGGGATCTCCTTCACGCACGGCGGACACCAGGTCGCCCAGAAGTTGACCAACACGACTTTGCCGCGCAGCGCGGTGAGGTCGATTTCACCACCCTGCAGCGTCGGCAGGCGCAGTGCAGGTGCGCTGCCCTCGCCCGGATACGGCCGCAGCAGTTCCTGTGTCTCGGGTGTCTCCGGTGCCTGCGGCCCGCCGGCGAGCACGGCCGGTTGTGCCGGTGTGCCACCGAGTGCGTCGACCTGCGCCATGGCGCCACGCAGCAGGTCCGGCAGTCGCGCCGTCAGTGCCTCTTCGGCAGGCGTGAACTCGGGGCGCGCATAGAAACCGTCCGATACCTCGGCGAGGCGGTGCAGGAACACCGCGGCCCCGCCTTTCTCGAGTTCCTGCACGTCGCGTCCAACGCGCCAGAAACCCGCCGACGCCTCGGGCTGGAGCAGGTAGATCGGCAGGTTGCTGGCGGCAGCGATCGGCAGGTAGTCGGCAGATTCACCGCCCTGCGGCGTGCTGACGAAGAACCGCGGGCTGAATGCCAGCAGGCCGCGCAGCGCGGGGCCAGCCTTACCGCTGCGTTGCCACTCATGTACCGCGCTGAGGGCCAGGGCCGCAACCCGTCCCTCGGCCATGAGGTAGACGGATTTGCCGCTGGCGACCGCGGCATCGATGAGTGCCGCGATGGCGCGTGGGTCGACGTCGTTGAGGCTGTAGCGCCCGACAGGCAGGAACCACGCCGCGTGCAGGTCGGCTGCCCACACCTCGACGCCGCTGCGCGCCAAGGCGTCGGCGAGGGCACTGCGCCGAGGCGTGTTGCCGAACTCGCTGCTGAGCCACAACACGAGGCGTCCGCCGTCGGCGGGTGCGACCCTGAGCGGTATCTCGTCACCGGCTGGCAAGCTTACGACACGGTCTTCGGCAGCGAATGACAGCCCCGGCAACAACAGCAACAACAGCACGAGGCGGTTCATCCGACGTCTCTCGGTAGGCGGCAAAGGCGACATTATAGGCGCGACATGCTGCGCACGCGGTGTGCTGTGTACTGTCGGTTCGTGCGGTGCGCCGGGACCGATTTGCACGCCGCGATTCCCGTGATGGGCGCGGGTTGATTGCCGGCTGCCGGCCGCGCAGCATGGCCGCCTCATGGATATGCCGTTGCGCCGTATCGACTCGCTGGTCTTCGACAACAGTTTCGCGCGTCTGCCCGAAGGCATGCATGCGCGCGTGCGGCCGACGCCGCTCGCAGGTGTGCGTCTCGCCGGTGTCAGCACGGAAGCGGCATCCTTGCTCGGTCTGGCAGCGCCCGCCCTGTTCGACGAGCAGGCCGTGGCCTGGCTGTCGGGCAGCGAAGCGTGGCCACAGACCGCGCCGCTGGCGATGTGTTACGCCGGACATCAATTCGGGCACTATGTGCCGCAGCTAGGGGATGGCCGCGCGATCGTGCTCGGCGAGGTGAAGACCGCGCAAGGCCACTGGGAGCTGCAGCTCAAAGGCGCCGGGCTGACGCCGTTCTCACGCGACGGTGACGGTCGCGCGGTGCTGCGCTCGACGATTCGCGAGTACCTGTGCTCCGAAGCCATGCATGCGCTCGGTATCCCGACCACGCGCGCGCTGTGCCTGTTCGACAGCGACGAAGAGGTGTACCGCGAACGCATCGAGCGCGGTGCGCTGCTGGTGCGCATGGCGCCGAGCCATGTGCGCTTCGGGTCGTTCGAAGTGTTCTACTACCGCGGTCAGTACGCGCGTCTGCGCGAGCTTGCCGATTACGTGATCGCGCATGATTTCCCGGCACTGCGCGACACGCCGCGGCCTTATCTTGCGCTGCTGAGGGAAGTCGTCGAGCGCACCGCGCGCTTGATCGCCCAGTGGCAGCTCGTCGGCTTTGCGCACGGGGTGATGAATACCGACAACATGTCGATCCTCGGCCTGACCCTGGATTACGGTCCGTTCGGCTTCCTCGATGCCTACGAACCGGGCTTCATCTGCAACCATTCCGATTATCACGGGCGCTATGCGTTCGACCGCCAGCCATCGATCGCGCTGTGGAATCTGACCTGCCTGGCGCAGGCCATGCTGCCGTTGTTCGATGCCGATGACGGCGATGCCGCCGCGGCGCAGGCGCGCGATGTGCTCGCAGTTTTCGAACCGACGCTCAGCGCGGCCTATGCGGCGGGGATGCGGGCCAAGCTGGGACTGCGCGAGGCGCAGCCCGGCGATGCGGCGCTCGGTGCGCGCCTGTTGTCGCTCATGGCCGCCGCGGGCGTGGATTACACCAATTTGTTTCGTGACCTGGGAGACTTGCAGCTTGCCGATAGCGGTGCCGATGCGCCACTGCGTGACCGTTTCGTCGACCGCGAGGCGTTCGATGCCTGGGCTGCCGAGTACCGCGCCCGCTTGCGCCAGGAACACAGTCACGATGCCCGGCGGCAGGCGGCCATGGCGCGTGCCAATCCCCGCTACATTCTGCGCAACTACCTCGCCCAGCGGGCGATCGAGCGTGCCGAGGCCGGTGATTACGCCGAGATCGAGCACCTGCGCTCGCTGCTCTCGCAGCCTTATGACGAGCAACCCGCGATGCGCGAGTACGCGGCCGAGCCGCCGGACTGGGGGCGGGCGATCGAGGTCAGCTGTTCGTCATAAGCGACCGCCCTGCGGCGCGCGATCCGGTAAGCTAGGGCGCCCGCTTTCATCAACACCCAACGCCGACGATCAGCGCCGATGTCCACAGCCTTCAGCGAACGCCCGGGACGCCACGAGCGTCATTACCGCCGCCGCCTCGACAACTCCTTGTTCGGTGCGCGCCGCCTGTACGCCGACGATGCCGCGCTATTCGAGATTCAGCGTCTCGATCATGAGGAGCTGCTGACGTTCCTTGCTGAATTGCGCGAGACCGTCCAGCGTGCGGTCGACCTGGAGCCCAACGCGGGCAGCGAGGTCATCCTCGATCTCAAGGAGCGGCTCGACCGCCTGTACGAGACCTCTGCCGGGCTGGCCGAAGACCACAGCGCAAATCAGGCGGCGATCGCGCAACTGGTCGAGGTCATCATGCGCAATGTCGAGCGCGCTGCTGCGGGCGATCCACAGGCCATCGCCGAACTCGAACAGGAAAGGGCGGCACGTGGCGCCCATTTCGCCCTTCTGCGCTGGCCATTGGTCGCCGACCTGCTGCACCCGCAGAGCACGGTCGGCGCCGACGATCTTGCGCCGACCTTGCTTACGGCGGAGGTCGCAGAGCTGGACGCGGCGCTCACGCTGTTCGATCCCGACCAGCTTTCGCTGCTGTATGCCGACGCGCAGCGTGTGGCGTCGTCGGCGCCCGCCACCGATGCCGTCGGCGCGCGGCTGCAGCAGATCGAGACGCACTTGCAGCGGCTACATACGCCGCCGCCGCTCAACTGAGCGGGAGCAGTGCGGCGCAAGTCGTCGCGTTCAGTCGTCGCTGAGCTCCACTTCGCCATTGACGCTGATCGTCATGGTCTGCGTTCCGCCCTCGATGCGCGCCGGGGCGACGCTGAAATCGGCCTTGGCGGCCTCCATCATCACCCCGCGTACCATCGGCACCGGCGCCTGCTGGCTGTCGTTGACGTGTAATTGCACAATGCGAAATCCCTTGCGGCCGAGGGCCTTGGCAATGTTTTGCGCACGTGTCTGGAAGCGCGCCAGCGCGGTGTCGGTCAGTCCGTCGAGGTGGCGCCGGCGTTGTTCGTCCGACACCTCGTAGCCCAGTGACTGCAGATGCAGTTCGGACTGCATGCGCGCGACCAGGTCGCCAAGTGCACGGTTGTCGCGGCTCTCGAGGCGGATCGATTGGCTGACGCGCCAGCCGCGAATCTCGTTCTTGTCGTAGATCGGGCTGGTGCTGTAGCCCAGTGTCTGCACCTTGATCTCCGGCACGCTGCGGACCATGTTCACGGCCCAGTCGATGGCGCGGTTGACCTGGTCGGCGGGCGTGGCGGCGTCACGACCCTCGGCACGCGCCGTCATCACGGCGACCAGCAGATCGTTGTCGACCTCGGTCTGTGCGGTTTCGTTGAGGTTCACGCGATTGTAGGTAAGCGGGGTTTCGGCGGCCGCCGGCGCCAGGGCCGTCAGTGATGCGGCGAGGGCCAGTGTGAGCGGAATCTTTTTCATGATCGGGCTCCGATTGGGGTCGCCGCGAAGCATAGCGGAATCGCCGTTGTGCTGGCAGCGACATAATCCGCACAGTCCGGTGGTCGATGAACGGCCGCCTGCCGGATTCCTTGGGAACGTCTATCATTGACATAAGTTATTATTTTTGTCGCCTTTTTCGCCGGTTTCGGTTGACAAAGCGGGGGCGGGCGTAGAATCTCGCAATGGTTTGGAATTCGAGGACAAACTCGATGTCGCGAGTGCTGATAGTCGACGATCAGCTGATCAGCCGTATGATCCTCGAGCAGCTTATTCGCTCGATCGGTGAAGATACCGAGGCTGTCTCTTTCGCCGACCCGATCAAGGCACTGGAGTGGGCAAAGGAGAATCCGCACGATCTGGTGCTGACGGATCTCAAGATGCCGAACATGAACGGCGTCGAGTTCACGCAATGGCTGCGCAACACCCCGAGTTGTGTCGACGTACCCGTGATCGTCATCACCTGCATGGACGACCAGTCGACGCGTTACCGCGCGCTCGAAGCAGGCGCCACGGATTTCCTCACCAAACCCATCGATCACCACGAATGCCGTGCGCGCTGCAAGAACCTGCTGCGGCTGCGCCAGCAACAGGTCATCATCCGCGACCGCGCGCGCTGGCTGGAGAAGGAGATCGCGGACAAGACGCGCGAACTCGCATTGCGTGAGCGCGAAACGCTGCTGCGCCTCGCCAAGGCGGGCGAGTACCGCGACAGTGACACCAATGGCCACGTGCTGCGCATGGCGGAAACTGCGCGTTTGATCGCAGCGACGCTGGGCAAAGATGCCGAGTATTGCGATCTGATCGAGCACGCGGCGCCGATGCATGACATCGGCAAGATCGGCGTGCCGGACAGTATTTTGCTCAAGCCTGGCAATTTGTCGCCGAAAGAACGACAGATCATGATGCACCACGCCCGCATCGGCTACGAGATTCTGCGCGACAGCCCGTCGCAGTATCTGCAGTTCGGCGCGACGATCGCATGGTGCCATCATGAACATTTTGATGGTGGTGGCTATCCGCGCGGACTCACCGGTGCCGAGATCCCGCTAGAGGCGCGTATCGTTGCCGTCGCCGATGTATTCGACGCGTTGCTGTCCGAACGGCCGTACAAGCAGCCATGGCCGTTGGAGCGTGCGTTGGAACTCATTCGGTCCGAATCGGGACGGCATTTCGACCCAGAGTGTGTAGCCGCGATGATGGAAAACCTGGATCACATCGTCGCTTCTCGCGGAATGACGCCGGCCGTTTCGAAGCCGTGGAACCGGTGAGCACGGAATGCCATGTCGAAACTCAAATCGATTTTGAAATTCGTTACGCGCCGTAGACGTGCCATGGACCCGGAGCTCGAGCAGAGCATCCTGCGGGTCAGTATCGTCTCGATCATGGTCATCTATCTGGCCGCGCGCCAGTTTGTCGACCCGACGCATGGTCATGCCATGGCCCTGTACTCGGTGGCGTGCTTCCTGATGTTCAGCTTTGCGATCTTCGCCTGGGTCGTTGCCGGCCCCGAGGATTCGCGCGTGCGCAAGATCGTCGGCATCGTGCACGATGTCGGTGGGCTTACTTGCGTGATGTACTTCTTCGGTGCCGCGACGGCGCCGTTCTACATCGCCTACTTGTGGGTGATCTTCGGCAACGGCTTCCGCTTCGGCATCCCTTACCTGGCCCTGGCATCGGGGATCAGTGCCGCCGGTTTCGCCGTTGTCGTTGCTTTCAACAGCTACTGGTCGACCCACACCACGCTGGGCGTCGGCCTGCTGATCGGTTTGATCGTTCTGCCGGCCTACGTCGCCACCCTGATCAGCCGCCTCAGCCACGCCAAACAGCAGGCCGTCGAGGCCAACCAGGCGAAGTCACGCTTCCTGGCGACGATGAGCCACGAGTTGCGCACGCCGCTCAACGGTGTGATCGGTTTGACGGACCTGTTGCGGGCCACGCCGCTGAGCCCGGAGCAGGAAGATCATGCGCGGACCATCAGCGTGTCTGCCGCCAGCCTGCTCACGCTGATCGACGAGGTGCTCGATATCTCGAAGATCGAAGCCGGCAAGATGTCCGTCGAGGCCGTCGATTTCGATCTCCACCGCCTGGTGGCGAATACCACGAAGATGATGGCGGCGGCAGCGAACAAGAAAGGCCTGCACATGAGCTCGCGGGTATCGCCGGAGATTCCTTACGCGCTCAACGGCAGCGAACATCATCTGCAGCAGATCCTCGTCAATCTCATCGGTAACGCGATCAAATTCACTGACGAGGGCCACGTCGAAATGAACGTGAGCCTGGTCGATCACGATCCCGAGCAGCAGGTGATCCGCGTACGATTCGAGGTGGTGGACACCGGGATCGGGATTCCGAAAGAAGCCCAGCAGCGCATCTTCGAACGCTTCACCCAGGCGGACAATTCGACCACGCGCCGTTACGGTGGCACGGGTCTCGGCATCACGATCAGCAAGCAGCTGGTCGAGCTGATGGGGGGCCACATCGGCGTCGTCAGCGAGCCCGGCAAGGGCAGCACTTTCTGGCTCGAACTGCCGCTACGCGAAGTCGCGCAGAGCGACGATGCGCAGACCGAGAAACTCTCCCTGGTCGACAGCCGCGTGCTTGTCGTCACCGGCGACCACGGCGAGAGCCGCCGCCTCATGACCCTGTTGTCGGGCTGGGGCGTGCATGCCGAGCAGCGTGATGCCGCGGCACGTGCGATTGCCGAGCTGGTCAACGCCGCCAACCGCGGCGAGCCCTACACCATGGTCGTCGTCGACAATCGTGGTTCGCGCTCCGACCCTGTACAGCTGCTGCAGACCGCGAAACAGGACAAACTGCTGCAGTCGTTGGCCTTTGTGCTGATCTCGCCGCCGCTGGGTGCGCCGGAGTGGAAGCAGCGTTTCCTCGATATGGGGTTCGCCGCCGTCCTGCCGACACCGTTCGACAAGACGCTGCTGTTCAACGCCCTGCACTCGGTGTGTGCGGGCGTGGTCGAAGATCCGCAGGTGGTGAATTTCATCGACCACTATGCGCGCGAGCGCAAGGTGCTGCCGCCACTCGAAATCCTCGTCGCCGAAGACAATCGTGTGAACCAGACCGTGGTGCGCGGCATTCTCGAGAAGGCCGGCCATCGGGTGTACCTCGTCGAGAACGGCGAGGAGGCGTTGGATGCGCTCGATGCGCACCGCTTCGATATCGCCCTGTTCGATATCCGCATGCCGCAGATGGACGGCATCGAGGCGCTCAAGGTGTATCGTTTCTCGCATGCCACGGAGAGCGCAATCCCCGTCATCATCCTTTCCGCGGACGTGACGCCGGAGGCGCGTGAAGAGGGAAAACAGGCCGGTGCTGCGGCATTTCTGGCCAAGCCCATTCAAGCGCGGGCGCTGCTCGAGACCTTGACTTCGGTGTTGGGGCGCGACAAGCCTCAGGGCGACGCGGACGAGCAAGTGGCCGATAACGCCCACGCCACAGAGACACTGGCAATGCCGGTGATCGACCGCCAGACGCTGCGCGATCTGGAGGAGCTTGGCGGGGGGGTGCAGTTCCTCGACAATCTCGTTGACGGGTTTGCGCGCGATACCGAGCTGCTGTTCGAACAGATCGGACGCACGATTGCGACGCGCTCAATGCACCAGTTCCGTGACCTTGCTCACGCACTGAAGGGCAGCGCCGGCAGTGTCGGTGCACGCCGTCTGCAGGAATTCAGCCACCGCGCATGTCGCATCACGGATCGCGATTTCACCCGCGTCGCCCCGACCGCCGTCACGCAGATGCAGGCGGCATTCGCCGAGGCAAAAGCGGCGATGCACGATTACATCGCCGAACGTAAGGAGCGAATTTCGCGGCAGTGAGCGCCGCGATGCGTCAAACCACGTTGGCGAGCTGCGTGACCTTGCTTGCCTTGTCCTGCGACCGTACCAGGCGATCCATGATCTTGAGATCGCGCTCATTCAGGCGCAACGCGGCGTCGACCCAGATCTGCGTGATCCGCTCGAGCTCTTCATAGGTCACCGGGTTGGTGACCTGGCGCACGGCCTGCATCGCCACCATCGTGTTCGGCGACCGGCGACGACGTTCGGCGACGAAATCACGCACCGCCTGCTCGCCTTCACCGGGCTCGGCGAGCCGATCGACCACGCCCAGCTCGTGCAGCTCTTCGGCGCGCCAGATCTTGCCGCTGAGAATCACTCGCTCGGTCTCCGCGGGGCCGAGGCGGCGTGACAGGAAGCTGTATGCGCCCATGCCCGGGAATAGGTTGAACATCACCTCGGGCAGACCCATCTGTGCGCCACGTTCGGCGATGATGACGTTGCACGCCAGTGCCGCCTCCATGCCGCCGCCCAGTGCCGTGCCCTGAACCAGTGCAATCGATGTCATCGGCAGGCCTGCGGCCGTGTGTGCCAGATGGACGGCATCGATGCAGGCCAACGCGTAGGCCTCGAGGTGGTCACGGTCACCGGCCTTGATCAGGCGTTTGAACAGGGCGAGATCGCCGCCGAGGTTGTACGTGCCGGGCATACGTGACCCGAAAACCAGGAAGCTGGGTTGGCCGGCGGCGGCCGCGGCGTGAATCTCGTCGGCCGGAAGGCGCTCGGGCAACGCGCAAATGCCGGCGAGCACGTCGGCGTTGAAGCATGGGCGTGGTTGCGGCCGCCAGTAGCACCAGGCGGTCCCCTCGTCCCTGTTCCAGTCCATTTCGAACTGTTCGGGCAGGGTGAGATTCGAGGCCGCAGACGTATCGATAGACATGGTTATTCTCCTCACGAGGGTCATCATCTAGTTTTGCGGATCAGGTCACAGACCTGGATGGTCAGGGTACGACTACATGAAGCTGGTTCTCAATGTAAATTTTGAGATGGATCCAGGGCTTATGCTGATTCTGGACAAACCGTAGGTTATTAACAGACCGTTTGCGTCGCTTCGTGACGACGGTACCGGCATGTACATGTGTAGCGGCGGGTTCCGTGCGCGCATAAAAAAACCCCGCGTGGTGACGCGGGGTTTCGATGGACCGGCATCGCGGTCCGCGGCATTGCGGTGCCCGATTACTGGGCGGCTTCAGCCTGCGGAGCCTCTACCGGAGCTGCCGGTGCGACCGGTGCGTAGCCGTAGGGCGCGTAGCCGTACGGGCCGCCCCAGTAAGGCGCGCTGTAGTTGTAGCCGCGGCCCCAACCGTCGCCTGCGCCGTAGCCATTGCCGTAACCACGCATGTTGGTGTGGCCGCGGCCCGAGAAGTTCATGCTGAAGGTGCCTTCGCCAGCGGCGTCGCCGACACCGTCGAACACGCCGTTGGTGTAGCCGTTACCGTAGCCGTAGCCGTTGTTGTAGTTGTTGTCCCAACCATTGTTACCCCACCAGGCAGACGCCTGAGCGGCAGCGAGGACAGCAGCGATAGCGATGAGCTTTTTCATGTCGATGTTCTCCGAGTTCCTGGTGGGCCGGATGGGCCCAGCCTGTTGTCTGGTCTCCGCCGGGAGGGCGGGAGGCGGTACTGCGCGCCTGTGATTGAAAGTATATAAGCAATTACTTAAATGTCAATTTAATTCTGATTGAAAGTTCCGCGCTGCGGAGGGAATCAATGACGAGGGCGCAAAAAACCTCATGTGCCCGCGTCCACGGGGCCCGCTATGCTCGGCCCAGGAAACACTGCGGGAGAAGTACGCATGAGCCAGGTGTTTGATCTGCTGATCGTCGGTGGCGGTGTCACCGGATCGGCGTTGCTCTACCTGACCGCCAGATACACCGACATCCAACACGTCGGCATGCTCGAGAAGTATGCCGCGCCGGCGCGCGTCAACTCGTTGCACAGCAACAACAGTCAGACGCTGCACTGTGGCGACATCGAGACCAACTACAGTCTCGAAAAGGCACTCAAAGTGCAGCGTGCCGCACGCATGGTCGAGAACTACGCCACCGCGCAGCCGGATATCGACCACCTGATCTTCCGTTACCCGAAGATGGTACTGGGGGTCGGCGACAGGGAATGCGGGCAGCTGCGCAAGCGCTTCGAGATGCTGGCGCCGCACTACCCCAAGCTGCGCCTGCTCGAGGCCAAGGATATCGCGCGCATCGAACCCGCGGTCGCCTACAGCAATGGCAGCCTGCGCAACGACGAAATCGTCGCACTGGGATCCGAAAACGAGTACACGGCGGTCAATTTCGAGGCGTTGGCACGCTCGTTTGTACGCCAGGCCCAGCGCTGCAAGGACAAGCAGGTCGACGTCGGCTACAACCAGCGTGTCCAGCACATCAAGCGCCAGGGCGACGTGTTCGTCGTCGAGACCGGCACGGCGAGCTTCCAGGCGCGTTCGATCGTCGTCTGCGCCGGCGGCCACAGCCTGAAACTCGCGCACGACCTGGGCTATGGGCACCATTTCTCGGTGCTGCCCGTGGCGGGTAGCTACTACTTCACACCGCAGGTGCTCAAGGGCAAGGTGTACACGGTGCAGAACGATAAGCTGCCGTTCGCCGCGATCCATGGTGACCCGGACGTCATGGTCCCGGGCAAGACGCGTTGGGGACCGACCGCGCTCGTGCTGCCGGTGCTCGAACGCTACAACTGGGAGACGCTCAAGGATTTCATGCGCGTGTTCCGCTTCGATCGCAAGGTCTGGGATGTGTTGTACGACCTGCTCAAGGTCGCCGATATCCGCAATTACATGCTGAAGAACTTCCTGTTCGAGGTGCCGGTGCTGCGCCGCGCGCTGTTCCTCAAGGATGCGCGCAAGATCGTCCCCGATCTCAAGTACAAAGACCTCAAGTTCGCCCACCATGTCGGTGGCATCCGGCCGCAGTTGATCGACAAGGATCACCGGCGCTTGATGATGGGCGAGGCCAAGATCGATACCGGCGTCGGTGCGGTGTTCAACATGACGCCGTCACCGGGCGCGACCTGCTGCCTGGAGAATGCCGAGATCGACATGCGCAAGGTCGCCGAGTACCTCGGTGCCACGGTCGACGAAGACGCCTTTGCACGCGACCTGCTGGTCAATGATCGCCGCCACGAGATCGAAGACCTGCCCGCGCACATCATCAGCGGTGCCGACGCCGCCTGATTGCAGTCGACGGGCGCATCGCACGGCAGCGGGTGGGACGCCACCCGCTGACCTGGACATGGTCGGATAAACCGCCAAACCGTGTTGATTCCACGTTTGCTCGCACGGTGATAATCGACACTCGCGCATCTACCGGGGACATTCATGCTGCTACGCCATTCCCACACCTCGCCATACGTGCGCAAGGTCGTTGTCATGTTGCACGAGACCGGGCTGTCGGAGCATGTTCGAGAGGAGACCGTGGACGGTTGGGCCGAGCCGGATTTCCTCACCGCCGACAACCCGTTGTCGATGGTGCCGACGTTGGTGCTCGACGACGGTCGCAGCCTGTATGACAGCCCGGTGATCTGCGAGTACCTGGACAGCCTGCACGATGGCCCGCGCATGATCCCCGCGTCGGGCGAGCCACGCTGGCAGGTGCTGACAGAGCAGGCGCTCGCGGACGGCGCGCTCGACTGCGCCATTTTGATCATGATGGAGCAGGTCAAGCGGCCCGCGGCGCTGCGCTGGGACTGGTGGGTCGAACTCAAGCAGCGCGCAATCCTGCGTTCGCTCGATCACTGGGAGGGGCAAGCTGCGGGCTACGCAGATCGTGTCGACCTCGGCGTGATCGCCATCGCCTCCGCACTCGGCTACCTCGACCTGCGCCGCGGTGTCGGTGAGTGGCGTGACGGTCGGCCCGTGCTGGCCGACTGGTTCGCGACTTTCTCCCGACGCCCGTCGATGATTGCCAGCGCACCGCCGGCCTGAGCGAATGTCACTGGCGATCGTCTGGTTCCGGCGCGACCTGCGTTTGCGCGACAACCCGGCACTGGCCGCTGCGTTGGCGAATCACGCGCAGGTGCTGCCTGTCTACATCCACGCGCCCGACGAAGAGGGGCCGTGGCCCGCGGGGGCGGCGTCTGCATGGTGGCTGCACCACGCCCTGGCCGATCTCGCAAAGCTGCTTTCGGCTCGGTTGCTGCTGCGTCATGGACCGACGACGGACACGCTGCTACAGCTCGCCACGGCGACCGGTGCTGCGGCGGTCTACTGGAACCGCCTGTACGAGCCCGCCGCGATTGCACGCGACACGCAGCTCAAGCGCGCGCTGCGGGCGGCCGGACTGCAAGCATCGAGTCACAACGCCGCGCTGCTCGCGGAGCCGTGGGAGGTCAGTAACAAGCAAGGCGAGCCGTACCGGGTTTTTACGCCTTTCTGGAAGGTGTTGGGCGCACGCGGTCTGGCCCACGGTCCGTGTGCAGTGCCGTCGCTGCAGCGTCGGCTGCTGTCGGTTCAACGCGTCGCCGCGCTGGCGCCCGTGGCGCTCGACGAGTTCGGTCTGCTGCCCGCGATTCGGTGGGACGAAGGCATGGCGGCTGCGTGGCAGCCGACCCGTGCTGCCGCCGAGGCGCGACTCGACGAGTTTCTCGCCGACGGACTGCGACATTACCGCGACGGTCGAGACCTCCCGGGGCGCGACTGGGTGTCACGCCTGTCGCCGTACCTGCATTTCGGGCAGCTCGGGCCACGCGAAGTCGTCGCTGCGGTACGCGGCGAGCGCGTCGGCGGTGAAGACTTTCTACGCGAACTGGGTTGGCGTGAGTTCGCCCACCACCTGCTGTATCACTTCCCGCACACCAGCGAAGAACCGATGGATGGACGCTTTGCGGTATTTCCATGGCGCGAAGACAAGGCACAGTTGCGGGCATGGCAGCGTGGGCGAACCGGCATCCCGCTGGTCGATGCCGGCATGCGCCAGTTGTGGGCCACGGGCTGGATGCACAACCGCGTACGCATGATCGTCGCCTCGTTCCTGAGCAAGAACCTGCTGCTGCCTTGGCACGAGGGCGCGCGTTGGTTCTGGGACACCCTGGTCGACGCCGACCTGGCCAACAACAGTCTGGGCTGGCAGTGGACGGCGGGCAGTGGCGCTGATGCGGCGCCGTACTTTCGCGTCTTCAATCCGGTGCTCCAGGGTGAACGATTCGATGCCCACGGCACCTATGTGCGCCAGTGGGTGCCGGAGCTTGCGGCAGTGCCGGACAAATGGCTGCACAAGCCGTGGCAGGCGTCGAAAGGCGTGTTGAGTGAAGCTGGGGTCGTGCTCGGCACGGATTACCCGTGCCCGGTCGTCGATTTGCAGGCCAGCCGCGAGCGGGCTCTCGCGGCTTGGGGAAAGATCAAAAACTCACGGTAGCTTGGGTGCCGTGTTCAGCTGTCGCGAGACGACGGTGGGGTCTTCTCCGGCGCTTCGGCAACCGTCCTGGCGGCCGTGGGTTCTGCGTGCAGCTGGTATTCGGCGCGGCGCTTCAGGTATGCGCCCTTGCGCAGATCACCGAAATGCGGCTCCGGCTGGTCGTCAGCATCGGCTGCCGCGTACGGGGCGAATGAACGTGCGGTGTTCATCAAAATCAGTTCCTTTGTGTGGTGGTAGGCCGGGCGAGGTCGCCTCTGCGGGCGGCTCATCATCACCGGGGTGCGTTATTTGTAGACCATCTTGATTAACATTTGTTTACGGCGGCGGAAAAAATTCGCGCCACCCGCGCTTTTTCTGACACAGGTCACTGGAATTTGTTTCACCTCGTGTAACACGAGACCCCCGTCACAGATCCGGTCATGTGTCGGCCGACTAACGGTAAGTCTTTGACTGAATAGCTTATTCAGTCGTTTTTCGCTGCCGGCGCAGGGCCTGGTACCGAGAGATTCTCGACCTCGGCGAGGCGCTCCAGCGCAATTTCCATGAGCCAGCGCGCGCGTGCTGTCATCTGGTGCAGATAACCGTGCAGGGCGGCATCCTGTTTGGTCGCGACTTCGCAGCGCGCGCTGTAGTCCTCGAAAGCCGCCAGTTGTTCGATGACGCCCGCCATGTGGTGTGGGCATTCGCACGCCAGAGTGGTGGTCACGCCCGACAGATAGATCAGCTGTTCACTGTTGAAACGCCGCGGTGGCACGGGTTCGCTGCTGGCTGCTTTCGGGTTCCACTCGGGCGGCTGCCAGTCGACCTTGCGTGACTGTGCCAGCTGGCACTGCTGCCATATGTGGTCGAGTGCCACGGGCGCGCGCAACGTGTGCATGCCGTAGCGTTGTAGCTGGCTGATGATGTTCGACGGGCTGAACGCGTAGATGACGATGATGCGCTGGGCGCGGCGCCATAGCACCGGGTTGTTCAGCTCGCGCGCGATCTGGCGGTCGAGAAACGGCAGCTCCACGACCAGTGTGTCGCAGCCGGTTTCGTCTTCGAGAAATGCCTCGAGATCGGTGTAAGCACCCGCCAGCTCGAGCCCGGGAGGCATGCTTTCGGCGTTACAGGCGCGCACCGAGATGGCTTGGCCAACCACGCACACCTCGTGCTGGCCGCTGCCGACCGGGGGCAGGTTGGCCGGTTGTGCTGAATTGAGGCGCCGGTTGAGTTCGTCGGCGGGCAGGTTCGCGACGGTGCTGATCGCGTAGCCCTGGTCGACCAGGGTCTTGATCATGGTCAGACGGGTGACGTCCTGCTGGCTGTACAGGCGGCCGCCCTTGGGGGTGCGCTGCGGGTCGACGATGTCGTAACGGCGTTCCCATATGCGCAAGGTGTCGGGGGAGATGCCGGTCAGACGTGCGACGGCACCGATCCGGTAGGCGCCCTGGTTGTCGGAAGGACTCGTCATGTCGGGTGCTCCTGTGTCGTCGGGTGATTGCCGGCGCCGGCGCCGGCGATGCGCGCGGCGAGCCGTCGGCGCAGCGCGCGCAGCAGCGTGCCGAGCACCGGGATGTCTTCGTAGAGCTGGCGTGCCGGGTCCCAGAAATCCAGGTGCTCGCGTACCTTGCCGGTGGCGTCGAATTGCAGGCGCGTCACGCCCGTCACGCGGCGTCGACGGTCTGCGGCACCGAACACGAAGTGCCAGTAGAGAAATGCCGTGTCGCCTTCGACAAGCTGCTGCACGACCTCGAAACGCGGCGTTTCGCAGGTCGCGAACATGTGCTCGAACACGCCGCGGATGGCGGGCAGTCCACGCACGTCATTGAAGGGATCGACGAAGTGCGCGTCGGCGGCGAAGTGATCGCCGATGCGGTCGAGTGAGCTCGGTTGCATGGTTTCGAAGAATGCGACGAAGGCATCGGTGTGCGTCATCGCCCACTCCCCAGCACATAGCGCTGCATGAGCCACAGATGCAACGCCTGGGGCAGGCAGCGCAGCAGCTTCAGCGGCCAGACCAGGCGGCGCGGGAAGCTGATTTCGAAGCCACGGTCGTCGATGCGCGCGACGATACGGCGCGCAGCGTCGATGGGCTCCATGAGGCCCGGCATGCGGAAACGGTTCTTGGCCGTCAGTCGGCTGCGCACGAATCCCGGGTTGATGACGCGCAGGCGAACGCCCCAGTGTGCTGCTTCGGGGGCTAGCGCCTGCGCGAGATGGATCGCCGCGGCCTTGGGCGCCGAGTAGGGGGCGGCGCGTGGCAGGCCCACGTAACCTGAAGCACTCGCCGTGATCAGGCACTGACCGCCAGTGCCGCGCATGCGCGGCAGCACGGCGGCAAGCACGTTGACGGGCCCGAGGTAGTTGACGCGGTTGAGGCGTTCGAACAGTGCGACGTCGAACGCTTCGATCGGCATGGGTTCGTAGTCACCGGCGTTGATCAGCACGAGGCACGGTGGTGTGTCGGCGAAGACGCGGGTCGCGCATGCGAAGACGCTGTCGGCATCGGTCACATCGAGTGCTTCGGCGCGTGCAGCGATCTCTTCGGCGGCGTCCTGCAAGCGCTCGGTATCGCGCGCCGAGAGGGTCACGCGCCAACCATCGGCAACCAGCAGACGGCCGACCTCGAGCCCGATGCCGCTGCTCGCACCGATCAACCAGGCATGTCGGGGCGCGTTCATCAAACGCGGTCCCACACCGCCGCGCTGGCCACGGCCATGGCCACGACGACCAGGATGGTCAGCGGTAAGCGCAACTGGCGATAGCGGTCGTCGAGTACCGGCAGCAGGTAACGGTCGACGACCAGGATCAGGGTGAACAGGACGGCGAAGCCGGCGAAGGCGTATGCCGCCGGCAACGCGAGCAGCGTCCACGCCATGAGTGCCGGCATGACGCCCCAGCGCAGGCGCGCATGATGCAGTCCGTCGCGGTCGTCGGCGGCGGCGCCCCAGTGCACGGCACCCAGAAAGCTCGCAATCACGGCGGCGTAGTGGCGCAGGGTATCGACGGCCACGTCGTGCCATGCCGCGTCGTCGGCCGCGAGCATGACGCCGACACACGCCG
>JAGRHA010000233.1 GCA_020445205.1 Gammaproteobacteria bacterium | reverse complement strand
CTGCAGGGCTATTTGTTCGGGCATCCCGTCCCTGCACTGGAATTGCTCGAGCTGCTCAAGGGCGAGGGCAGCTTCACCGACGTGGAGCGCGCAGTGGCCGCGTTCGGTGATTGGCCACGGACCTGACTCGCCGTCGCCGACACGGCGTCGGTGCCGGCATCACTCTGCGGCGGGCACGAAAAACCCGGCCGAAGCCGGGTGGGTAAGCGCCGTTCGGACGGTCTGTCCGAGCGCCATGCTCAGCCGTTGAAGTTCGCTGCGACGAAGTCCCAGTTGATGAGCTTCCAGATCTCTTCGAGATACTTCGGACGCGCGTTGCGGTAATCGACGTAGTAAGCATGTTCCCACACATCGACGGTCAGCAGGGCAGTCTTGCCATCGGTCATCGGCGTGCCGGCGTTCGACGTGTTGACGATCTCGACAGCGCCGTCGGCGTTCTTCACCAGCCAGGTCCAGCCGGAACCGAAATTGGTCGTTGCCGACTTGGTGAAGGCCTCTTTGAAGGCATCGAACGAACCGAATGCCGCGTTGATCGCATCGGCGAGTGCGCCCGACGGGGAACCGCCGCCGTTGGGGCTCAGGCAGTTCCAGTAGAAGGTGTGGTTCCACACCTGGGCAGCGTTGTTGAACACGCCACCGGACGACTTCATGACGATGTCCTCGAGCGACATGTTTTCGAATTCGGTGCCCGGGATCAGGTTGTTCAGGTTGGTCACGTAGGCGTTGTGGTGCTTGCCATAGTGAAATTCCAGCGTCTCTTTCGAGATCACGGGTTCGAGAGCGTTCATCTCGTAGGGCAGTGCGGGAAGTTCGTGCGCCATCTGGTATAACTCCTTGGTCAATGTCTGCGGAACCGGGTCCCGCGCTACAGGGGAACCGGAATTCTAGGGATTGGCTGCCGGCGCTTTCAACCGTGTCGCACACGGGGGAGTAATATTTGTGGCGTGGTCGCGGTGCCGGGTGACGTGGCCACGACCCTCAGCGCTGGCCCGTTGCACCCGCGTCGTGAGCACAGGACCGTCGACATGACCCCCGCCGAACTCAACATATTCGCCAGCAGGCTGGACGCGGTTTGCGACGAGATGGGGCTGGTGCTGCGCAATACCGCTTTTTCGCCCAATATCCGTGACCGCCTGGACTTTTCGTGCGCCGTGTTCGACGCCGCGGGTGAACTGTGTGCACAGGCCGCACATATCCCCGTCCACCTGGGGAGCATGGCCTACGCCATGCGTGACATCGTCAGCCGGATCGCCTGGGCCGACGGCGACCAGGTGGTGTTGAACGATCCCTACCTGGGCGGCACCCACCTGCCCGACGTGACCCTGATCGCGCCGGTTTTCAGTGCCGGTCGGCTGTGCGCCTTTGTGGTCAACCGTGCCCACCATGCCGATATCGGTGCGGCGTCGCCGGGCTCGATGCCGATCTCGTCGACGTTGGCCGACGAGGGCGTGGTAATCGAGCCCGTGCACCTCGTGCGCAGCGGCGACACCGTGCGAGACGTTCTCGAACAGATTGTCGGCAAAACGCGCAATCGCGCCGAATCGCTGGGAGATTTCAATGCGCAGATGGCGGCCAACCGCGCCGGCGTGCGCCGACTCGGTGCGCTGGTCGCCGCCCAGGGCGGCGATGTGTTCGCAAGTGCGGTCGGTGAGCTCAACGACTACGCCGAGCGCCTTGCGCGTGCTGCGCTCGCCGTGATTCCGCCCGGCACCTACCGCTTTTCCGATTACCTCGATGACGATGGCCAGGGCCAAGAGTCGATCGTCATCGCCTTGACGCTGCGCGTCGACGATGCCGGCATTCACGCCGACTTCAGCGGCACGGCAGCGCAGGTCACCGGCAACGTCAATTGCCCGCTGGCCGTGGCCGCAGCCGCCGTATTCTACGTGTTCCGCTGCCTGATGCCGGCACAGACACCGGCCTGCGCGGGCGCATTTCGGCCATTGTCGTTGCACGCACCGGCGGGCTGTTTGCTCAATGCACGCAAGCCGGCCGCCGTGGCTGCAGGCAACGTCGAGACCAGCACGCGCGTGGTCGATGTCGTGCTTGGGGCGTTGGGTTCGGCGGTGCCGGCGCATATACCCGCCGCGAGTCATGGCAGCATGAACAACCTCGCCATGGGCAGCGCAGAAACGGGTGCCGCGTGGGACTACTACGAAACCATCGGCGGCGGCATGGGCGCCGGCAGCGCGGGTGGCGGCATCGCTGGCGTGCAGACGCACATGACCAATACCCTCAATACACCCATCGAAGTGCTCGAAAGCCGCTTTCCCGTGCGCGTGGAGCGCTACAGCCTGCGGCGTGGTTCTGGCGGTGACGGCGCGCGCCCAGGCGGTGACGGTCTGGTGCGCGAGTTCCGCTTTCTGCGCCCGGCCCATTTCACGCTGCTCACCGAGCGGCGGCTGCACGCACCGTGGGGGCTGGCCGGTGGGGCACCCGGTGCCACGGGGCACAACCTGCTCAACGCGCAACCCCTGCCGCCCAAGTGTGAGCGCAACGCCTCTGCGGGTGATGTGCTGCGCATCGAGACCGCGGGGGGCGGGGGCTATGGCGTTCCGCCTGTCGACGGGTCACCGGTGCGCTGACTGCGTGTCACAATTGGCATCGATTCACTCGGGAAAGCAGGACATGATCGACGAGGTACGACGTGCAGCCGCGGCCGGTGTCGGGCAGCCGCGGGTGCCGCGAAGGCCCACGGGCGCAGCGCGGAGGGCCGGCTGATGTGCGGAATCTGTGGTGAACTGCGCTTCGACGGCAAGGCCGTCGCAGAAGGGCTGATCGAACGTATGCTGCCGGCGCTCGAACGGCGTGGCCCCGACGACGCCGGTCGATGGGCGGAAGGTCCCGTGGCGTTCGGACACCGTCGCCTGTCGATCATCGATCTGTCACCGCGCTCGCACCAGCCGATGGTCGATGCCGAGTTGAGCCTGGTGTTCAACGGCGCGATTTACAACTATCGCGAGCTGCGCGCGCAACTCCAGAACAAGGGCCATGTGTTCGTCTCGGGGGGCGACACGGAGGTGATCCTCAAGGCCTACCGTGAATGGGGCGACGATTGTCCGTCGTACCTGCATGGCATGTTCGCTTTCGCGATCTGGGACGGTGCGCGCCAACGCCTGTTCTGCGCGCGCGACCGTTTCGGTATCAAGCCCTTCTACTACGCGCTCGACGCGAGCCGGTTCCGATTTGCGTCCAATACCCAGGCCTTGCTTGCCGGCGGAGGCATCGACACCGCGATCGATCCCGTCGGCCTGCATTTCCAATACACCCTGCATGCGGTGATTCCGGCGCCGACGACGATCCTGCGCGGTATCCGCAAGCTCGAGCCGGCCCACACCCTGGTGATCGATGCGCAGGGTCGGCAGATGCTGCGTCGTTACTGGGACCTCGATGCCACGCGCCTACCGCAGCCGCGCAGCGAGCAGGAATGGATCGATGCGACGCATGCCGCGTTGCTGGCAGCAGTGCGCAAACGCAATGACGTCGCCGACGTGCCCGTCGGCGTGCTGCTGTCGGGCGGACTCGATTCGAGCCTGCTCGTGGCACTGCTCGACGAGATCGGTGTCGAAGGTTTCCACACGTTTTCTGTCGGTTTCGAGGACCAGCCCGAGGAAAAGGGCAGCGAGTTCGAGTTCTCGGACCAGGTCGTCGAGCGCTACCGCCCGATCCACCACAAGTTCCTGGTGCCCAACGACCAGGTCCTGGTGCGCCTGCCCGAGGCCGTGGACGCGATGGCCGAGCCGATGTTCGGCCAGGATGCCGTGGCGTTCTATCTGTTGTCGGAACAGGTCTCGAAGGCCATCAAGGTGGTGCAGTCGGGGCAGGGCGCTGACGAGGTGTTCGGCGGCTATTTCTGGTATCCGCGCATGCTCGCCGAGACCCAGGGCACGCGCCTGGAACGGTTTCGCAAGCACTATTTCGATCGCGACCACGACGAATTCCTTGGCATGGTGACGCCGGCGTTTCGCGGCGCCGACCATACCGGTGGCTACGTCGCTCAACGACTCGATGACGCCCTCAGTGACGATTTTCTCGATGCCGTACTGAAATTCGACGTGACCACGCTGATCGTCGACGACCCGGTCAAGCGCGTGGATAACATGACCATGGCGTGGGGCCTGGAGGCCCGTGTGCCGTTTCTCGATCACGAGCTGGTCGAGGTCGCCGCGCGCTGCCCGGCCGGCATAAAACTGCAATCCGACGGCAAGCACCTGCTCAAGCGCATCGCGCGCGGCATCGTGCCCGACGCGATCATCGATCGCCCCAAGGGTTATTTCCCCATGCCGGCGCTGAAGTACGTGCGAGGCGGCTTCCTCGATTTCATGCGCGGGCTGCTCGACTCACGCGCGTGTCGCGAACGTGGAATCTTCGAGCGCTCCTATGTCGAGCGGCTGCTGGCGGCACCGGAAATGCACCACACACGCATCATGGGGAGCAAGCTGTGGCATCTGGCACTGCTCGAGATGTGGTTGCAGCGCAATGTCGACGGCCATGCCTGAAGGAAATTAGCCCGGATCGCCGCAGGGATAATTTCCATGCGCGACTGGTAGACTCCAGACCCTTGAATTTTTGTCTGGCGCCCGCATGTGCAAGGGTGGCCGACGCAGAAAACCGAGGTAGTCGTATGGACGTGCTGGACAGAATCCGTGAACAGGTCGAGAACAATCCGATCATCATTTACATGAAAGGAACGCCGCAGTTTCCCCAGTGCGGTTTTTCGTCGCGCGCCGCGGCGGCTCTGCAGGATTGTGGTGAAAAGTTCGCTTACGTGAATGTGCTGGCGGATGCCGAGATCTTCGAGAATCTGCCACGTTTCGCCGACTGGCCGACCTTTCCCCAGGTCTACATCGACGGCGAACTGGTCGGTGGTTGTGATATCACGCTCGAGATGCACCAGTCCGGTGACCTGCAGCGCATGGTCGCCGATGCGGCGAAGAAATGGCCCAGCGAGGAATCCGAGGGCTGAACCCGGCCGCAGCGGCATCACGCCGCACGCGCAAAAAACCCCGGCTCGCAGCGTCGGGGTTTTTTATTGCCCGGCGGCGCCGTTACTGCGCCGATGCGAGTTCGCGGTCGAGCGTCGCGCGTAGCGCCGGAGGCATATCGAGCGCCGCAACCAGGGCGTCGAGATAACGGCGTTCGGCAGGATCATCGAGATCGATGACCAGACGCGAAACGAGGTAGATCTCGGCAGCCGTTTCCGCGGAATCCGCGTGACCCGCGAGCGATTCGACCGTGGGTGGACTGGCCAGGGTATCGGTAATGAACTTCTCGAGGTCGTCTTGCAAACCGAGTTCGTCGAGTCGCTGTGCGATGCGCGCACGTTCGCTGTCGTCGATGTGACCGTCCGCCATGGCGGCGACGACCATGGCTTGCAGCAACACGCGGCTGCGCGCCTGAGCAGCGGGCGCGGCGAGCTGGTCGACGGGGGTTGCGGCGGTACTGCCGCCGGCTTGCTGCGACTGCCAGTCGCGATAGGCCTTGTAGGCTACGGCGCCGACCGCGGCCAGGCCGCCGAGCTTGAGTGCCGAGCCCGTGATCCGGCGTCCCGTACCCGTCCCGAGCAATATTGCCAGAGCGCCGGCCGCAAGCGCCCCCTTGCCCATACCGTCGAGCATGGCGTCGCGGCGCTCGCCCTGCGCCGGAATGCCGAGTTTGTCCTCGGCCATGGCACGGCCCTGGCCCGACAGGCGTTTGGCCGATGCCAGCAGATCGTCGATGAAGGTCTTGGCGTCCATTACGCGTCTCCTTGTCGATAGCGGATGCGCGGAAGCGTAGCATTGTCATCTGCGGCGGTGCTCGGCCGAACCGACAGCGGGTTTCAGCAAGCGCCGCGTTTTGATCTGAGGCGACAGGGGAGGTTGGAAATGGCGAACATCGATGCAATGAAGATTCTCGGCAGCTTGCTCAGCAGTGGCGCGTTGTCGCGTGGCTCGGGCGGCAATGTACTCGGGTCGGTGATCGGTGCGATGACGGGCGGCGGGCGGCAGGCTGGCGCATCGACGACGGGCGGGCTCGGAGATCTCGTCGGCAGTGTGCTGGGCGGCGGACGTTCGGGCGGTGGCATGGGCGATCTGCTCGGTGGCCTGCTCGGCGGGGGATCGTCGGCGGGGGGCGGTGGCCTGGGCAGCCTCATCGGCATGGCCATGCAGCAATTCGGGGCGGGCAGCCAGGGTGGAGCGGTACAGGCCCAGGCGCATGCCAGCTCACCGCATGTCGCGAGTGCCGGTGTGGGGCGCACGGATGCGGAACAGCAGGCGACGCTGCTGATCAAGGCGATGATCAACGCGGCCAAGGCGGACGGCAAGATCGACAGTGGCGAACAGCAGAGGATCGTCGAGCGCCTGGGTGACGTGACGGCCGATGAGGTGGCGTTCGTGCAGCGCGAGTTCCAACGTCCGCTCGACGTCGCCGGCTTTGTGCGCGAGATCCCACGTGGCATGGAACAGCATGTGTACATCATGTCGCTGATGGCGATCGATCTCGACAGCAATCCGGAAGCGCAGTACCTGCATCAGCTTGCACAGGCAAGCGGCCTCGATGCGGGGACGGTCAACCAGATCCACGACAAGCTCGGCGCACCGCGCATCTATCGCTGAACGTGCACCTCAGGAAAACGTGCATGCCGGCTGCAGAGCAGCGGCATGCTACCTTTCTGACTTTGGGGCGAATAACAAGAACGCGAGAGAGGGGCGCGGTACGTGAGCCAGATCTTCATCAGCTACGCCAACGAGGATACGGAATTCGCGCGGCGTCTGGCGCATGTGTTCGAACACCTGGGGTGGTCCGTCTGGTGGGACAAGCAGATTCCACCGGGCATGGATTACGCGCAGGTGATCGAACGAGCGGTCACCGAGGCGAGTTGCATCGTCGTGCTGTGGTCGCGGCATTCGATCGGCTCGCGCTGGGTACACACCGAGGCCGCAGCCGGCGCCGATCGCCATGTCGTCGCGACCGTTCTCATCGACGACACACCCGGAGAGCAGATTCCGTTCGAGTTCCGTCGCCTGCAGGCGGTCAATCTCAAGGATTGGACGCCGGATGGGGCCCATGCCGGTTTCGAACTGCTCGCAAACCGCATCCGATCCATCCTCGATGAACCGCAGCGACCCGTCGCGGTGACGACGACGCGCAGCAGCCTGGCATCCTGGAAAGATGCGATGACGAGTTGGGGTCGAGGACGGCAACGCGTCTACCGCATGGGGGCGACGTTGGCTGCCGCCACAGGCGTGATCTGTGGTATCGAAGCGGCGCTCGAGCACGAGCTCGTTTTCCTGCTCTGTTCGCTCGCGTTGCTGGCTGTCGCCGGCTGGCTGTTGCACACGGGGCGCAAGCCGGCCTGAGTCTGGGCCGATCGCGTCGACAGCCATCAGCGCCGCGACGCATCCGCAGTCGCTAGCGCGATACCTCGTCTGCCAGCGTCGGCGCCGCCCACGGCCGCTGCTGCGTTGCCGCCTGCCACTGATTCATCACACTGCAGAACAGCTGTGCCGTCTTCTCGGTATCGTAGATCGCGCTGTGTGCCGCGCCCGCGTCCCACGGCAGACCCGCGGCAATCACCGAGCGTGCGAGCACGGTCTGACCGTAGGCCATCGCGGCCAGTGTCACGGTGTCGAACGTGCTGAACGGATGAAACGGGTTGCGCTTGTAGGCCGTGCGGGCGACCGCTGCGTTGATGAAGCCGAGATCGAAGAAGGCGTTGTGTCCGACCAGAATGGCGCGCTTGCACGCACTCGCTTTGACTGCCTCGCGAATCGGTTTGAACACATGCTCGAGTGCGTCGCGTTCGCCGAGTGCTTCGCGGAACGGATGGAACGGGTCGATGCCGTTGAATGCCAGTGCCTTGGGATCGAGGTTGGCACCTTCGAAAGGGGTGACATGGCAGCTGATGGTGCGCGCCGGATGCAGCATGCCATCGTCGTCCATGCGCACGATGACCGCCGCGATTTCGAGCAGAGCGTCGGTATCGGCGTTGAACCCGGCCGTCTCGACATCGACGACCACGGGTAGGTAGCCGCGAAACCGCTGCCCGATCATCGTATTGTATGCTTCGTCTTCCACAGCGTATCAGGATACAGAATGAGTCAGTCGATAGCGACGCGTCGCGCACTCGGCATCGTTCTGCTGTGTTGCCTCGCGTCTCGAGCACTGGCGCTGGGTTTCGTCTACGAGGTCAGCAAACCCGGTGCGCCCGTCAGCTATCTCGTCGGCACCTTGCACAGCGAAGATCCCAGGGTGATTGCACTCGCCAAGCAGCTCGATCCGTTGCTCGCCGGGATCGACACGTTGGCGATCGAGATCGTGCCCGACGCGGTGACGATGCTCGCGGTCGCTGCGGCGAGCATGCTGCCGCCCGGTCAGGATCTCGAACAGGTCATCGGCGCAGCGCGCTTCGCGGCACTGCGTGATGCGGCGCACGAGCTCGGCCTGGCGATTGATGTGCTGGCGCGGCTCAAACCCTGGGCGGTCGCGGTCACGCTGGGCATGCCGGCGAGTGATACCGGTCGCTTCTTCGACATGGAGCTCTACCTCGCTGCCCTGGCGCATGGTCGTGAAACCCTGGGCCTCGAGACCGTTGCCGAGCAGCTGGCTGTTTTCGAACAGATTTCCCCGCAGACACAGCTCGCGATGCTCGACAGTGTGATCAAGGAAGCCGATCGACTGCCGCAATATCTCGAAGCGCTCACCCTGGCCTATCTCGCGGGTGATGGCGATCGGCTGGCGGTGCTGGTGCGTGAACAGGACGCTGATATGCCCGCGGATGTACTGGAATGGCTCGACGAGATCATGCTGCGCCAGCGCAATGTGCGCATGCTGGAACGCTCGCTGCCGCTGCTGCGCGAACGGTCGACCATGATCGCCGTCGGCGCCATGCACCTGATCGGTGACAGTGGGCTGGTCGCGGGACTGCGACGCCACGGTTACCGTGTCGAAGCATGGCGTGGGAACGAGGGTCTGTCGTCGCCTTGAGGCGCAGCCTATACTGCACCGGGTTGCCCGGAGGGACGCAAAGCGGGGCAACCGCTAGGTAAATGGGAAGTGAAAGAATGAAGAATAACGCCACGTTGCATCAGTGGGCGATGGGAGTCGTGCTCGGGATTGCCTTGGGTCTTGGCGGTTGCGCCACGGGCCCGGATGCGGATCCGCGTGATCCGCTGGAACCCTACAACCGCGCTGCTTACAGCTTCAACGAGCTGCTCGATGAGGCCGTGTTGAAGCCTGTCGCGGGGGGATACGCCTACATCACGCCCGACATCGTCGATCGCGGAGTCACCAATTTCTTCGACAACCTGCGCGACGTGCGGTCGGCGCTCAACAACCTGCTGCAGTTCAAGATCGGCAGGGCGTTCAGTGATGTCGGCCGCGTCGCAATCAACAGCACCATCGGCATCCTCGGGCTCATGGATGTTGCGAGCAACATGGACCTGCCGAGCTACAAGGAAGATTTCGGCCAGACCCTCGGGGTGTGGGGATTCGAGTCCGGGCCGTTCATCGTCCTGCCTTTCGTCGGTCCGAGTTCGGTGCGTGACGGCGTCGGCCTGGTTGCGGACTGGTTCACCGATCCGCTCTACTACATGCATGATCAGGGCTGGGCATGGGGTCTGCGCGGCCTCAACTACGTCGACATCCGCTCCGACCTGCTGAACGCCAGCCGTGTGATCGATCAGGGTGCGCTCGATCCGTACGCCTTTATCCGTGATGCTTACCTGCAGCGTCGCGAAAACCTCGTCTACGACGGCAATCCGCCGCAATGAATTTGCTCTGATCCAGCTCAAAAGCCCTGCAAAAGCAGGGCTTTTTTGTGCCCTTTTTTGGCGCACGTAAGCAAAATACTAATTGACAATTTAAGCAAACACTTAAATACTACGTCTCGAGGTTCCCGGCAGATGCCCAAACCCGCTGTACAAACTGTCTGACTACGTTCCATTTCGGGAGATTGATCACATGAAATTCGCAAAGATTGCTGCCGTTGCAGCGCTCGCCATCGCTTCGGCTTCCGCATCGGCATGGTGGGGTAACGGTCCTTGGGGCGGTAACGGCTGGGACAACAGCTACAACAACGGCTATGGCCGTGGCAACGGCTGGGGCAACACCACCGGTGATTTCCTTGGCGACGCCGCCGGCGCTGGTGACTTCAGCATGAACATGTCGGGTCGTGGCAACACCAATATGCGTGGCTACGGCAATGGCTACGGTTCTGGCGACGGCTGGGGCCGTGGCTACAACTACAGCGCACCCTACGGCGGCTACGGTTACGGCCCCTACGGTTACGGCGCTCCGTACGGCTACGCGCCGGTAGCTCCTGCTGCCCCGGCTGCACCGGCTGCCGAGAGCAAGTAATCGCCTGACGGCCTGAACGGACTCACCGGCGCACAAGGATGTGCGCAGCGCAGTCTGCGTATCGTGCTGCTCGCGCGGCACGATACCCGGGATGGGGTTGTTGGCCACCCGACACATTCACATCGCTTGAATCTTACTTGGGGATCGTTATGAGCAAGATGACCAAAATCGCCGTGGCCGCCGCAATCGCCGCTGCTTCGGCTTCCGCCTCTTCCTGGTGGGGCAACAACGGCTGGGACAACTCCTACAACAACGGCTACGGTGCCGGCAATGGCTACGGCAACGGCGTTCTGGACGGCGCGGGCGACGCTGCCGGTGAAGGCACGTTCAGCATGAATTTCTCCGGCCGCGGCAACACCAATATGCGCGGCTACGGCAATGGTTACGGTTCCGGCGACGGCTGGGGCCGTGGCTACAACTACAGCGCACCCTATTGGGGCGGATACGGTCCGTACGGCTATGGTGCACCGGTTGCTGCGCCGCAGATGACGGAAGAGCAGCAGCAGGCCATGGCCGAACAGCAGGCGAAAGCCGTCGAGGCACAGCGTCAGGCAGCAGAGCAGTTCGCCAAGCAGCAGGCTGAAGCGATCAAGGCCGCTCAGGAAGCACAGCGCAAAGCCGCCGAGCAGTACAGCATGCCGGCACCGCAGATGAACGCACCGCAGTTCGCGGGCCCGCGTTTCGCACCGCAGATGCCGCAGTTCGACATGGCCCGTCCGCAGGCGCCGGAAATGCCGCAGATGGAAATGACTCCGCCGTCGCGCCCCGAAATGCCGCAGTTCGAGATGGCACGTCCGCAGATGCCGCAGATGCCGCAGATGGAAATGAGCGCACCGCCGCGCCCGGAAATGCCGCAGTTCGACATGGCCCGTCCGCAGGCACCGCAGATGCCGCAGATGGAAATGAGCGCGCCGCAGCGCCCGCAGATGCCGCAGTTCGATATGGCCCGCCCGCAGGCACCGCAGATGGACATGACCCCGCCGGCACGTCCTGAAATGCCGAAGATGCAGATGAACGCACCGCAGCGTCCGGAAATGCCGAAAATGGCCGCCGGCAACTGCTTCGGCCCGGCTGCACGTCCGGTCGCGTTTGAAGCACCCCAGGCACCGCAGGCCCCGGATATGAAGGCCAAGGCCGAGCAGATGCGTGCGAGCGTCGAAGCCAAAGGTGCCGAGCGCCAGGCTGCCATGCAGGCCCGTCTCGACGAGATGAAGGCGGCGATGGAAGCACGTCGTGCCGAAACGCAGGGCAACTGCAAACAGATGTAATCGGTCAGCCGATTGCTTTACCGAAGAACGCCCGGCTCTGCCGGGCGTTTTTTGTTGCGTGCGCTGAGCACTGTCCCAGGCTCACCTGCGGGTGACGGTACGCCGGCACGGCATGCGGCGAGGGGTAGTGGATGGCCCGCGCATGACCATGGACCGTTCCGCCGCTGCTTGGCGCCATGGCCGTCGCGCTGGCGCGCATACCCATCCGGCCACTGCGCCGCCCGTAGTGCGCTGCCCGATGACGCGGGGGCGCGTGTTTTGCCCAATCCGTTTCACGTGTGCACCCCGAGACTGCGGCCGGCACATGGATGCGTCGTGCCCGTCGATCGTCACCCTGGCGGTCCGCGTACTGCGGCGTCCCGTAGTTTGAGGTCGCGCGACTTGCCCTGTTGGGCGCGGGGCGGGGTGGCCGCACGTCGACGCACGACGTGGCCGCATTGCTGCCGGTGCGGATGCGGCGGTTGGTGATACAGAGGCGCGCAGCATCGCTGATGCAGTGCCGCACCGCGTGCCCCGTCGGTGACGGCGGTATAGGCGCACAACGGGCTTGAGCCACCCCCGTTTTCCCCGGATGCTTTGGCGATGGACTGGACACTGTTCTTCACCGCGTTCCTCTCGGCCACGCTGCTGCCTGGAGGTTCCGAGGCCTTACTGCTTTTTCGCCTGCAGAGCGCCCCCGATCCCTTGATCCCCGTGCTGACCGCAACGGCGGGCAACCTGCTCGGCAGTCTACTGACCTACGCCATCGGACGTGGCGGCAACGCTGCACTGCATGCACGCTGGCTGCGCATCGACGATGCCGCGCTGCAGCGCGCCGAGCGCTGGTTCGATCGTTGGGGGCGGCCAGCCCTGTTGCTGGCATGGCTGCCAGTGGTCGGCGATCCCTTGTGCCTGCTCGCGGGCCTGCTGAGAGTCTCCATCCTCTGGTTCACGTTGCTGGTGGGGGTTGGCAAGCTGCTGCGCTATGCAGCCATCGCTGTGCTCGCCAGCTGAATCCCGCTCGGGCCGCAGCGCACCCGCGACCGCAAGATGCGGCCAATGCGACGGGTGTGCTCCATGCGCCAGATGGCGCCCGCCACACGCTGTTGCCGCACTCCCGACGACGTCCGCAACAGGTATCCGCGGCTACGCCTGGGGCCCGGTGCTACGGCTGCTCCGTATTGGGGCGTCGACCGCAATATGTCGCGGTGTCTTCGGCTCCTCACCTGTTGGGTTGGTAACCGCCGTCGCTGGATGTTTCGCGCGACGCCGATGTGTCCGTAAAAAATCGGATGATAGTCCAGCTATCGTTAGATATTAAATAATTGAAATTAAAGAAAAAGGAAAATTCCCCCTAGCGCAGGCCCCTGAGCTCTGCTTTACTAGCGACGCATTGTGCCGGGATGGCCCGTCCAGCCCCGTCGCGAGATCCCTTTCACCCTTGCGGACATAACACCCATGGCAGCGAAACCGGATATCGATCCTCAGGAAACCCTGGAATGGCTCGAGGCGCTCGACGGCGTACTCGAGAACGAGGGCCCCGAACGCGCGCACTTCCTGCTCGAAAAACTGATCGACAAGGCGCGGCGATCGGGTGCGTACCTGCCGTACAGTGCCAACACGGCGTACCTGAATACCATTCCCGTGACCAAGCAGGACCCGTTCCCCGGCGATCGTTCGATGGAGCGCCGCATCCGTTCGTTCGTGCGCTGGAACGCCATGGCGATGGTCGTGCAGGCGAACCGCATCGCGACCGAACTCGGTGGCCACATCGCCAGTTTCGCGTCGAGCGCCACGCTGTTCGATGTCGGCTTCAACCACTTCTTCCGCGCCACCAATGCGAATCAGGAAGGTGACCTGGTGTTTTTCCAGGGCCACTCGGCACCCGGCGTTTACGCCCGTGCCTATCTCGAAGGCAGGATCAGCGAGGAGCAGCTGAACAATTTCCGCCAGGAAGTGGACGGCGGCGGATTGTCGTCCTACCCGCATCCCTGGCTGATGCCCAATTTCTGGCAGTTCCCGACCGTGTCGATGGGCTTGGGCCCGCTGATGGCGATCTACCAGGCACGGTTCATGCGCTACCTGCACGACCGCGGTCTGCAGAATGCCGGCGATCGCAAGGTCTGG
>JAGRHA010000232.1 GCA_020445205.1 Gammaproteobacteria bacterium | reverse complement strand
CGTCGCGCAGCGAAACCTTGCGCCCATCGGCCGTGACGGCAGTGAGTTCGGCGAAGGCGCTCGTGCTCATGGCGACGAGCAGCGCGCTGACGAGTGGGGCGATGCGTAGGGACATCTGGTACTCCTGGGTTTGGGCCGGACTGCAATGCTCGCACGAACTGCACGTCATGTTGAGCCGGATACGCGCCGCGATGACCTGCATGAGAAGGTCGTTCGGCCGCCGGCGACGGGTGGGGTGACGGTCCATCCCGCAGATGTCGCGCCACATGGCGCTGCGAGCACCTGTGTCTGCGGAATGGTCTGCAATCGCTGTGAAACGGTCGCGTCGCTAGGTGTACTTGTAATGCTTGACCTCGCGTCGTCCCGATGGCGTCTGGTGACGGCGCAGGTTTCGTTGCATGATGATGCCTTCGACTTTCCACTCCAGGCCGTCGAGTTCGATCGGTGGGTAGATGTCATTGAGTGCGATCAAATGCTCGCCATGATCGTCTTTGAGGTACTGCCGGAACCAGCGCACGCCCTCGACGAGTGCCATGATGTACATCCCGTGCTGGCACCAGTCCGCGGGTTCTATGATGACGATACACTCGTCGGGGAATTCCGGTGCCATGCTGTCACCGATCACCTGCAGCGCAAACGGTTCGTGTTGGCTGCAGCTGCTTAATGGATCGTTCATTGGAGGCTTTTGCATTCTCGCTACTCTGCTAAGCTGGGCCGGTTTCCGTTCTGGGAACTGGCTGAAATCGTTGGAAATTCTATCATGATGCACGGTGGTGGCGCTGGCCAAGTCCACAAGGATCGCCGGGATTGGTACAACCTGAAGAGCATGCTGCCTTTCCTGTGGGAGTTTCGCGGCCGGGCGCTGTTCGCGCTCGCCTGCCTGGTGCTGTCCAAGGTCGCCAATGTCGGCGTGCCCGTGGTCCTCAAGGAGATCGTCGACCATTTTCAGCGTATCGGCACCGATCCGCAGGCGCTGGCCGCCGCGCTGCCGTTGGCCTTGCTGGTTGCATACGGTGTGCTCAAGCTCGGCGCCTCGCTGTTCAACGAACTGCGCGACGTGGTGTTCGCCAAGGTTCGCTACCGCGCGATGCGGCGGCTGTCGACGCGCGTGCTCGAACACCTGCATCGTCTGTCGCTGCGCTTCCACCTCGATCGCAAGACCGGGGCCGTCAGCCGCGATCTCGAACGCGGCACGCGCTCGGTGAGTCAGATTCTCAACTACATGGCGTTCAGTGTCCTGCCAATCGTGGTCGAATTCGGTCTCGTCGCGTTCATTCTGCTGCGCGATTATGCGCCGGTATTCGCGCTGGCGATGTTCGGCTCGGTCGCCGTCTACGTGCTGGTGACCTTCCTCATCACTGAATGGCGCATGGACTTCCGCCACTACATGAACCGTCTCGACTCGGAAGCCAACACGCAGGCGTTCGACAGTCTGATCAACTACGAGACGGTCAAGTACTTCGGCAACGAGCGCATGGAATTGGAGCGCTACGACGGCACGCTGGCGGAGTGGGAGCAGTGGGCGGTCAAGAGTCAAACCTCGATGTCGATGCTCAATTTCGGCCAGGGTGCCGTGATCGCGCTCGGCGTGACGCTGGTGATGTACCTGGCGATCCGCGGTGTGTCGACGGGGGAGATCAGCATTGGTGACCTCGTGCTGCTCAATGCCTTCCTGCTGCAGCTGTTCATTCCGCTCGGATTTCTCGGCATCGTCTATCGCCAGATCAAGTACTCGCTGGCCGACATGGACCTGATCTTCAAGCTGCTGGAACGCGAGCCAGAGATTACCGACAGCGCGGATGCGACGACATTGCGTGTCAACGGCGGCAGCATTCGTTTCGAAGGTGTCGAGTTCGGTTATCAACCCGAGCGTCGGATCCTGCACGGCCTCGATCTCGACGTACCGGCCGGCAGCAAGGTCGCCGTGGTCGGTCACAGCGGCGCCGGCAAGTCGACGCTCGCGCGCCTGATCTATCGCTTCTACGACGTCGACAGCGGGCGCATCACGATCGATGGTCAGGACGTGCGCGACGTGACGCAGGACAGCCTGCGCGCCGCAGTCGGCATCGTGCCGCAGGATACCGTGCTGTTCAACCAGACCATCCGCTACAACATCGCCTACGGACGGCCGGATGCGGCTGATGTAGAGATCGAACGCGCGGAGGAGAGGGCGCACATCCGGCAGTTCATCGAGGGACTGCCCGACGGATGGAACACGGTCGTCGGTGAGCGCGGCCTCAAGCTCTCGGGGGGCGAAAAACAACGAGTCGCGATTGCGCGCGCGATCCTCAAGAATCCGCGCATTCTGATCTTTGACGAGGCCACGTCGTCGCTCGACAGTCGCACCGAGCAGGCCATCCAGGAGACCCTGGCCGAGGTCGCGGCACAGCACACCACGTTGGTGATCGCGCACCGTTTGTCGACGGTCGTCGATGCCGATCGCATCCTGGTGATGGCCGCGGGGCGCGTGATCGAGCAGGGGACGCATGGCGAATTGCTGGCCACCGACGGCGTGTACCGCGAGATGTGGGAACTGCAGCGCAAGGAACGCGAGCAAGGTGCCCCAGCGGCCGCGGAGCTACAGCCAGCGTGAGCAGGGCGGACGACGCTTCCGTGCGCATCTATCTGGTCGGCGGTGCCGTACGTGATGACCTGTTGGGTATCCCCGTACATGAACGTGACTGGGTCGTGGTCGGTGCCACGCCCGAGCAGATGGTCGCGCGCGGTTACGCGCCCTGCGATCGCGACTTCCCGGTTTTTCGCGATCCGCGCAGTGGCGACGAGTACGCACTTGCGCGGCGTGAGACCAAACAGGGTGAGGGTTATCGCGGCTTCCAGGTGTATGCCGGGCCGGACGTGACCCTGCTCGAAGATCTGCGGCGTCGTGACCTGACGGTCAATGCCATGGCGCAGGCCGACGATGGCAGTTTCATCGATCCGTTCGATGGACGCGCTGATCTCGACGCCGGCCTGTTGCGGCACGTGTCACCTGCGTTTGAAGAAGACCCGGTGCGGGTTCTGCGTCTGGCGCGTTTCGCGGCCAAGCTCGGCGCTTTCGGTTTCCGCGTCGCCCATCCCACGCACCGCCTAGTCAAGCTGATGGTCGAGCGCGGTGACATGGCATACCTCACTGCGGAACGTGTGTGGCGGGAAATGTGCAAAGCGATGCACACCTCACAGCCGTGGCGTTTCTTCGAAGTGCTGCATGCCTGCGGCGCATCGAAGACGCTGCTGCCGGCGCTCGCCGATGCGCTTGGGCCCGTGGTGCCGCACCGTGACCAGGGATTGCCGGCGCCGCTCGCGGCACTGCAGCATGCGGCGGCGCACACCGCCGACGGGCGCGTGCGCATCGCCGCGACGTTCGCCGGCTGCGCGAGCGACGGTCGCAGCGCAGATGCACTCGTGGCTGCACTGCGTGCCGACCGTGAAACCGCGCAGTTGTTGCGACGTGCAGCAGTGGCCGGTGATGCGATCGAGCGTGCCATGGGCGGTGACGCCGATGCCTTGCTCGACCTGATTCGCTTGTGGCGCGGACTCGATGACCGTACGGCGTTCGACGCCGTGCTGACGGTCGCCGATGCACAGCAGCCGCAGTCGGGCTTGCGCGAGATGCTGTCGCTCGCACTCGACGCGGTGCAAACCGTCTCGGTCGCGGACCTGCGCGCGGGCGGTGCCAGCGGTTCGGTGCTGGGCGCGCAGCTGCTTGCGGCGCGGCGGGAGGCGGTCGTCGGCGCGCTGCGCGCGGCGGATTTGATAACGTAGTCGTTTACGCGGCTGAGAATGCGGCGCATGGACCAGGAACTGGAACAAGAAGGCAAGTCGGTCGGGCAGCGCGTCTGGCGCATCATGCGCGGGGCGCGGCTCGTCGTGCCGCTCGTGGCATTGGGTTTTGCACTGCTGCTCGCCTTGTTGGTCGGCATCGTCCTCGGTGCCGGGCACGGTGATCCAGGCGCGCTGCGGCGCGTGCTGGTGCTCAGCCTCGTGGCGTCGATGGCGGCCTTCCTGGTGGCACTGGCCCGATTGCGTGCACATCTCATCGTTCCGCTGGCACACCTCGAAGATTCGGTGTCGAAAGTGTGTGCGGGGGAGCCGGGTGCGACATTGTCGCTGCGTGATACCGGCGTGCTCGACCACATGGTCAGTGACCTCGACAGCCTCAACGAAGAGCTCAGCGAACTCTACGAAGACATGGACGCACGCGTGTCGCGCCATACCACGCGACTGGCGCAGAAAACGGCGTCGCTGAAGATCCTCTACGACGTCGCCGCAAGCATCAACCAGGCGCAGGACCTCGAGCAGCTGCTGCTGCGATTCCTGCGCGTGCTCAAAGAGATGGTCAACGGCATCGCGGCGACGGTGCGGCTGGAACAGCCCGACGGCACACTGCGTGTCATCGGCTCGATCGGCGTCAACAACGAGGTGCTGCGCGAGCGCGAGATGCTGCCGCTGTCCTTGTGCTTGTGCGGCAAGGCGCTGTCGCCCGGCGATGTCGCCTGTGACAACCCGGCGATGTATTGCGTCAAGCAGCTCAAGCGCGTGATGTTCGCCGAAGCGGAGATCGAGATGGTGTCGGTGCCGCTCGACTACCATGACGAGTTACTCGGCATGTATACCGTCTACGTGCACAAGCCGGGCATCTCGGGTCGCGAGGACATCATGGAACTGCTGCAGACGGTGGGCAGCCACCTTGGCATGGCCGTCGCGAAACAGCGCTCGGACCTCGAAGCGCGGCGACTGTCGATCGTCGAGGAGCGTACGACGCTGGCGCACGAGCTGCACGACTCATTGGCGCAGACCTTGGCCAGCCTGCGCTTCCAGGTACGCCTGCTCGAAGACCTGTTGCAGCAGGAATGCGGCAGTGAAACGGCGGGCAAGGATGTGCAACGTTTGCGTGCCGGTCTCGACGAGGCGCACACCGAGCTGCGTGAACTGTTGAACAGCTTCCGTGCGCCGGTCGACGAGCGTGGTCTGGTACAGGCGTTGGAGAAACTCGTCGAACGCTTCGGCCGCGAGACGGGAATCCATGTCCTGTTCCAGAACGAATGCCGCGAAGCCAATCTGTCGTCGAACGAGGAGATGCAGATATTGCGCGTGGCGCAGGAGTGCCTGGCCAACATTCGCAAGCACGCACGCGCGCACACCGTCCGTGTCATGTTGAGCTGCCGCGTCAACGGTGTTTATTGCCTGCTGGTCGAGGACGACGGCGTCGGCTTTGAGGACGCGGCCAAGCAGGGGCGGCCCGGTGAACACATCGGTCTGTCGATCATGGAAGAGCGGGCGCGGCGCCTCGGTGGTAATCTGCGCATCGAAAGCGAGGTGGGCGAGGGGACCCGCGTGGAACTGACTTATCAGCCGCAGCCGCGCAACCGCGGTGCCGAGCGGCGCTGGATTACCTGATGCGCGTGATGATGATCGACGATCACGCCCTGTTCCGCATGGGGCTCAGTGAGCTGCTCGAACGCCGCGGCATCGAGGTGGTCGGCGCTGTCGGCGACTGTGCGCAGGGTATCGACTGGGTCGTCGACAAGCAGCCGGACGTGGTACTGCTCGACATGCGCATGCCGGCGATGAGTGGCATCGAGGTGCTGCAGGAGCTGCGTCGGCGCGAGGTTGGCATGCCGGTGGTGATGCTAACGACAAGTCGCGACGAGAGCGACGTGATCAACGCACTGCAGAATGGCGCACGTGGCTACCTGCTCAAAGATATGGAACCCGAGGACCTGATCCGCGCGCTCGGTGACATCGTTGCCGGTCAGACCATCGTCGCACCCGAGCTGACCATCGTGTTGGCCAAGGCGGTCCAGGGCGAAGTCGCGGTCAGCAACAACAGTCATCGCGCACTTGCCGAGCTGACACCGCGCGAGCTCGAGATTCTGTGTCATCTGGCCGAGGGGCAGAGCAACAAGGTGATCGCACGCAACCTGGGCATTTCCGACGGCACGGTGAAACTGCACGTCAAGGCGATCCTACGCAAGCTGGATGTGCATTCGCGGGTCGAGGCGGCGGTCATCGCGGTCGAAGAAAACATCTGTGGTCGCAGCAGCGACATCGGCTGACGCCGGTGCCACGACCATGAAGCGGAGTTATCGATGAAGCATTTCCTGCAGTTGGTCAGCGATTGCCTGACCGACGTGAAAGAGCTCATGCCCTGGGATCTCGAGGAACGGCTGGAACAGAACCCGGACCTGTTGATTGTCGATGTGCGCGAACCCTACGAGTTCGATGCCATGCATATCGAAGGGTCGCTGAACGTACCGCGTGGCATCCTCGAGTCTGCGTGCGAGTGGGACTACGAAGAGACCGAACCGGAGCTCGTGCGGGCGCGCGAGCGCGAGGTGATCGTGGTCTGCCGCTCGGGTTATCGCAGCGTGCTGGCCGCGCATTCGATGCAGCTACTGGGATACATCCATGTCGCGTCGCTGAAAACGGGGCTGCGCGGTTGGAAGGATTACGAGCAGCCGCTCGTCGATCGTGATGGCGGCGACGTCGACCTCGATGATGCGGACGACTACTTCACGCCCAAGCTGCGCGACGACCAGCTGCGGCCGAAGGCCTGACAGCGGCCTGCGCACCGTTCGTCCTGTCAGGCCGCGAACATTTCGCCGCCCCGGTCGGCACCGTGGTGAACACGGCCGCCGTCGCGCTAGCAGGACGAAACGCGTCGATGCGTCACGGCTGGCGCAGGTACACCCAGGTCCCGTCTTCCCAAAGCGTGATCCAGCCCTGCAGGTGGTAATGTTTCCAGGCCGGGCTGTGGATCGGTACACAAACGCGTCGCTTCTGCATGTTGCACCCCCTATACAGCGCTCGAGGTGGCCGCGGTGTTG
>JAGRHA010000023.1 GCA_020445205.1 Gammaproteobacteria bacterium | reverse complement strand
TATCGGGCAACCGAAGGGTACTGGCTTGAGCGAACAACGGCGTCGCTTCCATGTGACGCCGTTTGTGAGATTGGCTTTCACCGCTGCCTGGTGCAGCCGATGTTTAACTCGGTCGCCCGCGAGAGGCACCGTGTGGCTCGGTACCGTAGGTCTGGTGCACGCGGCTCTCGAACTCCGGATCGGCGAAATTGGGCCAGTCATCCTGGTCGAACCCATCGGCGGATTTGAGGCGCTCCTTGTCCATATCGAGGACGACCTCTTTGTTTTCGGTGTCGATCTGCAGCGCATTCCACGGCACGGCGAAAAGCTTGTTGCCGATGCCGAGAAAGCCGCCGAAGTCGAGTACGGCGTATGACACGGCACCGGAATAGGTGTCGATCATGATCTCCTTGATGTCACCCAGGTTCTCACCCTGCAGGTTGCGTACTTTGTCACCGATGAATGTCGTTGCCGAAATGTTCATGTTTCACCCTCTGTGTCGTTGTGGAATAGGGACGCGCGACCGCAGTGCCGAACCGACCCTATCGAAGTCTCTCGTCGGTCACGCTTCACTGTCCGTTTGAGCACTAACCGTGCCACGCAGGACGAGTCCGCAGGGCGTACAGGCGCACGCATCGTCGACTTGGCCGCAATGCACCGGCCTGTCGCGCGTGATCGCGCGGTGAGTTGTGGCTGGTCCTTCGCGCGCGCGGTCGGCGTGCGCTGTATGCCGCCAAGGCACGGCAGTTGCTTGGAGGTTGCACATCATTCCGGCAGCGGGAGCAACCGTGAGCAAACTCTATTTCCTCGTACCATCGGCAACCGTCACAGAGCAGATCGTCACGGATCTGCAAGCGGCGGGCTACGATGGTTCATCCATCGGCATCATCGCCAGTGACCGTCACGCGCGCGGAGACTTGCCAACGGCCCGTGCCACGGATGCCAGCGATGTGGCGGATGCCAGCAAGCGCGGGGCGCTCGCGGGTGGGTCCGCCGCGTTGCTCGGTGGCTTGGCGGCGGCAGTGGTGCCGGGTGGAATCGCGGTCGGAGGTGCCGTACTGGCTGCGGCCGCGCTGGCAGGTACGGCGTTGGGTGGGGCTATTGCGGGCGCCCTCGGCTTATCCGCACCGAACGAGGAAATCGCCGTGTTCGAGCGCGCGATCGAGGAGGGTGATTTGCTCCTCATCATTCATTGTGACGAGGATGCACGCGAGCGCGTCAAGCAGATTGTGGTGGATCGCCATCCGCAGGCCGCTTTTAGTGGCGAGGACGACGCGATCCCGCCCGTAGTATGAACGCGGCTCGTTGCGCCAACTGTGCGTGCGCACGCACGAGCGAGCATATTCTGCGATGCGCCGCAGCGGGTGTTGCGTGCCGGGTTCAACGCTGTGGACCGTAGCGATGGTGCGTTGTGGCCGGTATTCACGCGCGGCTGGGGAACGACAGACCCACCAGTGACCCCGCATGACCTCGATGCCGCGCTGCGCGGGATGCCCGATACGAAACCGGTGCATTACCGGCGCTTCAGGCGCATTAGAGCCGTCTGGCGCGGTGTCGACGCCACGCTGCAGATAGGTACACCGTGTCTTGGTGCCGCAGCGCCTGTGCTCCGGCGTGGATCTTGCCTGCCGTTGGAATAGCGCGCGCGAACGTCACCATCGCTACGCGGCGCTCCAGGCTTCTCACACCGCGCCAGGCAAGAGCGGGACATCAGCAATGCACTATTTCGCACTGCTCAAGACAACGTATCAGGAGTGGACACGGGACCGGGTGCCGGTACTCGCGTCGTCGTTGGCGTTCTACACGAGTTTTTCACTCGCGCCACTGTTACTGGTACTGGTGGGGCTGACAGGGATCTTCTACGGAGACGCCGTCGCACGCAGCCAGCTCGTGGCACAGATGAGTCGTGAACTCGGCCCGGATATCGCGCAGTTTCTGCAGGACGTGTTGAAGAATGCAGACAATCCGAAACAGGGGATTGTGTCGTCGATCATCGGGGTCGTGACACTGGTCATCGGTGCGACGTCGGTCTTCGTGCAGTTGCAGAATGCACTGAACCAGGTGTGGAACATCCGCGTGAGTGGCGGCTTCAGGCACATGCTTATGAAGCGTCTCATGTCGTTCGGCGTCGTCATGACGCTCGGCTTTTTGTTGCTCGTTTCACTGGTCGTCACGAGCCTTGTTTCATCGATCGACAGCTACCTCGTCGAGCGGCTTCCAGGCGGACACTACCTGGTGGTCCTTATCACCTGGTCGATCGCTTTCGTGATCAGTGCGATGTTGTTCGCGATCATGTTCAAGTACATGCCGGATGCCACCATTGCGTGGCGCGATGTCATCGTCGGTGCACTGGTGACGGCGTTGTTGTTCAATGTAGGCCGCTTGGTGCTGGGACTGTATCTGGGTAACGTTGGCATGGCGACGAGTTACGGCGCGGCCGGATCGTTCGTCGTGATCCTTTTGTGGGTTTACTACTCGACGCAGATCGTGATGTTCGGTGCCGAGTTCACACAGGTCTGGGCGCGGGCCCGCGGTCGACGGATCGAGGCGGAGGC
>JAGRHA010000231.1 GCA_020445205.1 Gammaproteobacteria bacterium | reverse complement strand
GAAGCCGGGGTCGACTTTGTCGTCGATGCGCGGCAGACGCGCATCCCATGCCGCCTGCCAGTACGCTTTCGCCGCCGCCTGTTCGGTCTCGGTCAGGCCTTCGCTATGCGCCTTGATGTTGACCGCGTCCGGGTAGATGCGGATCTGCAGACTGGTGCTCGTGTAACGTGTTTCGAGGCGTACCGGAAACAAGGCGATCGGCAGGTCGCCTTCCAGTGTTTCGAACAACGACAGTGCCTGCTGCAGGTTGGCCGCCGCTTTGGCCGACTCGGCTGCCAGCTGGTCGACGAGAGTGAGGCGCGCCGCACGCGCGTCATCGTAGACGGCCACGGCTTTGCCATAGGCAGTGACCGCGCTGTCGACCGCCGTCCGTGGCGCACCACGGGCAATCAGACGGTCGCGTTCGCGTTTCGCTTGTTCGACGGCCAGCGTCGCTGCGGCGAGCGTGCGGTCGGCGACCACACGTTGCGCGCGCAGTGTCTGGATGGCGTCGAACTGACTTGGGCGCGGCATGATTCAGTCACTCCTCGACAGATGAAGACAGGGGCGATTCATGACAGCCGGTTGCCATCGAAGTAACCACGGAACGGGCGCTGCAGCATCGCACGTGCGATCTCGCCGGCATGCCCGTTGTTGGCGATCTCGAGTGCACTGTCCGTGAGATCGACCTGGGTCAGCTGCGTGAGCGTGATATGGCCACCGATCGCCGTGCCCACTTCCGCCCAGTCGACGTCGAGCCAGGTGTCGCCCGCGCCCGCGGGGGCGACGGGCGGCAACCCTTGCAGCTGCAGCTGCTGGTTGACCATGGCGGTGTAGGTCGCGCCGACCGGTGCGGCCGGGCCGACCTCGACGACGTTGCCACCGCGTCGCCGCACGCGACGGATCTCGCGCGTGATTTCCTGGTCGTCGAAGCCGAAGCGCGGCTCGGTCATCGGCTCCTCGAGTACGAACCAGTGCTGATCGGCATCACTGGCGAGGATCGGGAACAGGAAGAACACGATATCGTTGCCGATCGTGCCGGCACCTTCCGGTGCGACGAACTTGCTTGCCTGCGTGAAGTCGGGCTCGCTGCTGCCGGCATCCTTCTTGACCGCATAGATGGCGGTATTCGGATAGCGTCGCAACAGCTGACCGCGGATCAGCAGTGCCAGTCGTCCTTCGCCGTTGTCACCGGGGATCGGTGAACCTGCGTCACCGAGGTCGTCCCAGACGTTCCACTTGTGGATCGGCTGGATGTCGACCTTGTTTGGATCGAAGTACTGCCAGAAGCGCTGGAACGGTGTGCCGCGTTGATCGGTGGGATAGCCGCGCCACAGCAGTTCGCGTCCCATCTCGTGGTTGCTGCCGACCATGAAGCTCTCGACGAACGCCGGGTTGGTCTTGACCAGCAGGATGGTGTCGTTGGGAATGTCTTCGACCCCTGGCATGAACGCCGACTTGTCCATCTTCACCAGGCGCCGGTACAGCGGTTCGTTGATTTTTGGATACGCCATGACGCGGTCGTAGAGTTTGGGAATCACGAAACGCTCGTTGTCTTTGAGCACCGCGTGTAGGAAACCCGTCGGCGCCTTGTCGAGGCCGAACTCCGCTGAGCCCAGTTGCAGCAGACTCTCGACGCGCCGTGTCACGAGTACCTGGGGATCCACCGCCTGGCTGGCCGATTTGGTCGTGGCGACAGTCTTGAACGGCACGATGTCGAGTGTGAGGCCTTTGGGCGGCGCGGCGACCGCGTCGAACGCGAGCTTGCCACGCCATGCCTGCTTGAAGCGGTCGAGCTCCACGGCGGTCGCCAGCGGCGGTGCGACCGTGATGCTGACCTCGCCCGCGGTGACCGTTTGTGCGCCGGTCGTGACGAAGTCGGAGCCGCCGTCGGAGGCGATCGCGATCGGCGTGTCGGTTGCACTCGGCACGCTGTTGGCCGGGAGCGAATTGAACAGCGCGTTGTTGCCATAGCGGCGGATTGCGTCGACTTCGACGAGGCCGATCGTGCCCGGATACAGTGTCGCGCCGACGCGTCCGCTACGTGTGCTCGCGGACGGTGCG
>JAGRHA010000230.1 GCA_020445205.1 Gammaproteobacteria bacterium | reverse complement strand
GGTGTTGTTTCTGGTGCTGACGCTGTTGCTGTTGTTGCTCGTACCGCGCATCGAGGCACAGATCAGCCAGCTCATCGCACGCCTTCCCGGGTATCTGGAATGGGTGCGCGAACACGTTCTGCCGCGCGTGCAATCGCTGCTGCCGGGCGACGTCGCCACGTTCGATCTCAGTACCTTGCAAAAGGCGCTGGGCAAACATTGGCGTGAAGCCGGCGGGTTGCTCGCCGGCGCCTGGTCGTCGGTGTCGGGATCGGGTCTCGCGTTGCTGGCGTGGCTCGCCAATCTCGTGCTGATCCCGGTCATCACCTTCTACCTGCTGCGTGACTGGGACCATCTCGTTGCTGGCGTCGACGCGCTGCTGCCGCGCCGCAGTGCCCCGACGTGGCGGCGACTCGCGCGCGAGTCCGATGAAGTGCTGGGCGCGTTCCTGCGTGGCCAGCTGCTGGTGATGTTCGCGCTCGGCGTGATCTACACCACGGGCCTGTGGATCGTGGGCCTCGATCTCGCGCTGTTGATCGGCATGTTGGCGGGTGTGGTGAGTTTCGTCCCGTATCTTGGCCTGATCGTCGGCATTCTCGTTGCCGGTTTGGCGTCCGTGCTGCAGTCGCAGGGCATTGGCGACCTGCCGTGGGTGGCGTTGGTGTTCGTGGTTGGCCAGTTGCTGGAGGGCATGGTGTTGACCCCGCGACTGGTCGGCGAGCGCATTGGTCTGCACCCGGTTGCGGTGATCTTTGCCGTGATGGCCGGTGGCCAGTTGTACGGCTTTTTCGGCATCCTGCTGGCGTTGCCGGTGGCCGCGGTTGCCATGGTGCTGATCCGGCACTTGATTCGCAGCTACCGTGACAGCCATCTGTACCGCCTGCCGGACGATGGTGATCCTGCGGTCGATGGTGAGGTGTGACGGGACCCTGTGGCCATGGATCGCATGCACGTCGGGCCGCGGCCATTGCCGCGTGCGTCCGCGTCCTGCGCAGCTGCTGACGGTTAGGTCCATGCAACAGCGTGTGCTCGGTTCCTGTGACTGACCCGCAGGTGTTCGCCGCCACGCCTGTGCGCAATGCCGTGCGGGCACTGATCACGCGCCACAACCAGGTCCTCATGCTGCGTAAGCGCACGGCCGATGGCCACGATCGCTATGCGCTGCCCGGCGGTGGCCAGCGTGCCGGCGAGACCCTGCTCGAGACCCTGCTACGCGAGTGTGATGAAGAGATCGGCACCGTGGTCGACGTGGTCGGCCTGGTGCACGTCGCGGAGATCGCCAAGCCGCGCAACGGCCGCGGCGATCTGTGCCGCCAGCAGGTGGAGTTCGTGTTCAGCTGTCGCGTCGGTGACAGCTATCTGCCGCAGCTCGGGTCACGCCCGGACAAACGGCAGGTCGCCGTCGAGTGGATCGGCCTGCAATATCTCGAGCAACTCGATGTCAGGCCGCCGGGGATGGGGCGACTGATACGACGCATGGCGATCGGTCAGGGACCGGTTTACGTCGGCCGTCTGCCCGCCGCGCCCGACATCTGAGGCATTCCTGCAGCGCGTGCCGCCGTCGGCGGCGTGATCGCCTTCTCAAGCCGCTGCACCCGCGTTCCGATATAAAGCAACCTGCCGGATTCGCCGGTGTCAAAGTGGCGCGTGCATCGCGTTGGTGAAGATTCATCATGCAACACCTGATCGCTCATCGTGGAGAGCCCGAACACTGGCCGGAGAACACCTTGCTCGGTTTTCGCACGGTACTGGCTGCCGGTGCTGCGTTCGTCGAGACCGACGTGCAGCTCTCGGCCGACGGTGTACCCGTGCTGTGCCATGACGCCTCGCTGTTGCGGACCACGGGCTGCGACCTCGACGTGTGCG
>JAGRHA010000229.1 GCA_020445205.1 Gammaproteobacteria bacterium | reverse complement strand
TACGGACTGCGCTACGAGTACGGCATGTTCCACCAGCACATCGAGAACGGCTATCAGATAGAAGACCCGGACCACTGGCTGCGTGACGGCCACCCATGGGAGGTGGAACGCCCGGAATACACCCAGGTCATCCACTTCGGCGGCCGCACCGAGCACTTCATCGATCCGCTCGGCAAACCCCATGCGCGCTGGGTCGAAACCGAAGACGTGCTGGCCGTACCGTACGACGTGCCGGTTTCCGGTTACCGCAACAACATCGTCAATACGCTGCGACTTTGGTCGGCCACGGCGACGGCGGCGTTCAACCTGCGCGAGTTCAATGCCGGCGACTATGCCGATTCGGTCGCCAGCAAGAACCAGGCGGAAAACATCACCATGGTGTTGTACCCCAACGACGCCAACGAGAATGGCAAAGAACTGCGTCTGCGTCAGCAGTACTTCCTCACCTCGGCGAGCCTGCAGGACGTATTTCGTCAGTGGGCTGATCAGCCGATGAGCACATTTTCCGACCACAACGTCTTCCAGCTCAACGACACGCACCCCAGTATCGCCGTCGCCGAGATGATGCGCATCCTGCTCGACGACCCGGACAAACGTCTCGACTGGAACGAGGCGTGGGATATCACGTGTCGCTGCATGGCATACACCAACCACACCTTACTGCCCGAAGCACTCGAACGCTGGCCCGTGCGTCTGTTCCAACAGCTGCTGCCACGACTGCTCGAGATAATCTACGAAATCAACGCACGCTTCCTCGCCGACGTCCGCCAACGCTGGCCGGGCGACAGTGAACGCGTACGTCGCATGTCGCTGATCGAGGAAGGACACGAGCCGCAGGTGCGCATGGCATGGCTCGCGATCGTCGGCAGCTTCTCGGTGAACGGCGTCGCCGCGTTGCACTCCGATCTTCTCAAGGAAGGCCTGTTCAAGGACTTCTACGAATTGTGGCCGGAGAAATTCAACAACAAAACCAACGGCGTGACGCCACGACGCTGGCTGGCACTCGCCAATCGGGAACTCGCCGATCTGCTGACCGAGAAGATCGGCGACGGCTGGCAGGCCGACCTGGGGCGCCTCAGCGCGATGGCGCCACTCGCCGACAACGGCGATCACGCGTTCCTCGCTCGCTGGCAGGCGATCCGGCAGAACAACAAGCAGAATCTGGCTGCGCTGGTCGAACAGCAGACGGGCGTGCGATTCAACCCGAGCTCGTTGTTCGATGTCCAGGTCAAGCGCATTCACGAGTACAAGCGCCAGTTGCTCAACGTGCTGCACGTCATCCATCTGTACAACCGCATCCGGCATGGCGATACGGACAACTGGGTCAATCGCTGCGTGTTGATCGGCGGCAAAGCGGCGCCGGGTTACCAGCGCGCGAAAGAAATCATCAAGCTCATCAATAACGTTGGCTCGGTCGTCAACAACGATCCCGCTGTCGGCGACCGCCTGAAACTGGTCTTCCTGCCCAACTACGGTGTCAGCAAAATGATGCGCATCTGTCCGGCTGCGGATCTGTCGGAACAGATATCGACTGCCGGCAAGGAGGCATCAGGCACCGGCAACATGAAGTTCATGATGAACGGCGCCATCACGATCGGTACCTACGACGGTGCCAATATCGAAATCATGGATGCCGTCGGCGAAGACAATTTCTTCCTGTTCGGATTGAAGGCCGACGAAGTCAGCGCTTTGCGTGGCAACTACAACCCGCGGGGCTACATCGAAGCCGACCCCGATCTGGCACAGGTCATCGCGCTGCTCGCAAGTGACCACTTTTCCGGCATCGAACCAGGGTTGTTCCGCGGCGTCATCGACTCGATGCTCAGCCCGAACGACCCATGGATGACGCTCGCGGACTTCCGCAGCTATGTCGACGCACAAGCCCGCGTCGAACAGGCGTGGCGTGATCAGGAACAGTGGACGCGTATGAGCGTACGCAACTGTGCCGCCAGTGGGGGATTCTCTACCGACCGCACGATCAACGAGTACAACGACGACATCTGGCGGCTTCCGCGCCTCAGCTGAGCCCCGTGTATGCGGCTGCCGCGCTCTCGCCCACGAGCGCGGCGGCTATTGACCAGGGGCCAGCGTCACATCGAGGTCGACGGTACGGTCACTGCCGATCAGCGGGTCACGCAGTAGCTTCATGGTGACCTTGTCGCCCGGCTTGCGATCCATCATCTCCAGTTTTATATCGACATAGTGACCGATCGAGCGGTCATTGATGGCAAGGATCCGGTCACCCTTCTTGACTCCCGCATCCTCAGCCGGGCTGGCCTTGCCGAAACCACCGATGAACACGCCGTCATCACGTTCGTCGAGCATGACGCGCAACATGCCGGCCGGCGGCAGTTCCTCGTCGGCGGCGAGCAGCAGGTAATCCGCATCGCCGAACGCACCGGCATTCGGCACGTAGCGCAGAATGGTCTTGCCTTGTAGCGCGGTCCGCCGTGCGACGCGGTTCGGAATACCGAAGCGACCGCCAATGTGCCCGCGACCGGCAAGCACGAGCATGCGCCCGTCTGGATGATCCCGCAGGTAATCGGCCGCACGCTGTGCCATGCTCTCGTCCCAGGTGAGCTGGACCTCGACAAAGCGACCGAACGCCGCATCGTCGGAACCGTGCTGTTCGAAGGTCGAACGGAGTTGACCCTCGTAGTGTTTGTCGCTCACGTCGTAACTGTCCGGCAGTTCGTCGCGCATCGACGTGGGAATGCCGTTGATGCCTTCTTTGCTGATCGACGAGGTCAACTCCTTCGACGCATTGAGGGCAATGATGGGGATCCCCTTTTCGCGTGCGAAGCGCACGATGGGCCGGTACAGGCGGTAGTCGAACCGCCAGCGGTCGTAGTACTCGGTTCGCAGCAGCATCTCCGCTTCGTCGATGCGTCCGGCGATATAGTCGTCGAGCACCGGTTGGAAACGTGCCTGAAACCACTCGACACCCAGCGCCAGCCCCTCGGGCCTCGACGCCATCGCGCGCAGCACGTCGAGTTGGATGCGGTGGTCGGCGACCGCGGTGTGCGTTTCACCCACATACACCAACCGCTCGCTGCGCAGCTTCGTCATCAGTTCCGGCAGGGTTGCAGATTTGGCTGGTTCGACAACAATCGGCTGCATGTGCTCGACAACATCATCCACCGCGAATGCCGGTGACGTCACGACCGCCAGGCTCAACACCAGCGCCAGACAGTACCTTGCGCCATTCGCCATGGCGGCGCTATTGGTCGGCCTCATCTGTTTACCCCTTTCTGCTCTTGCCGCGGACGGCTTGTCTCATACCCTGCAGGTCGCACTCGATCCCGAGCGCGGCTCGCTGCGCGTCAGCGACGTCATCGACATCGGCCACCCCGTCGACACCGTCGAATTCGTACTCAACGCCGGACTCGCGCCCAGCAGCAACGACGGCACGATCGACCTGATCGCCACATCCTCCGATGGACTGCGCTCAGCATATCGCATCACACTCGAGACCACGGCACGGCAGTTCGAGTTGCATTACCATGGCCAGCCTGTGTTTTCTGACACCGCGCGTGCCGTTGGGGCGATGCCGCAGGGGATCGTCTCGCCACATGCCATCTATCTCGACGGCGCATCCGCCTGGTATGCGCAGTTCAACCGACCGATCGACGCTTTGCAACTGAGCGTGAGTGCGCCAAGCGGCTGGCTGACCGTGAGCAATGGCACGCGCAGCGAGACACAGGACGCCGTGATATGGCGATCTGTGCAGCCTCAAGATGAGATATACCTGATCGCTGGGCGTTTCACGCGCCATGCGCGTACTCACGGCGACATTATCCTGTCGGCTTATCTGCTCGATCATGACCCGCAACTGGCGGCGCGGTATCTCGACGCGATGGGCGGCTACATCGACCACTACAGCCGCATGATCGGCGACTATCCCTACGGCAAGTTCGCCGTGGTCGAAAACCCCTGGCAGACTGGGTACGGCATGCCGTCGTTCACGTTGCTCGGTTCGCGTGTACTGCGGCTTCCCTTCATTCTCTACACGTCCTTGCCGCACGAGATCCTGCATAACTGGTGGGGCAACGGTGTCTGGGTCGACTACGAGGCCGGTAACTGGAGCGAAGGCCTCACGGCCTACCTTGCCGATCACTGGATGCAGGAACGCGAAGCGAAGGGCGATCAATACCGCCTCAAAGCCTTGCAGCGTTACAGCAACTTCGCTGCTCGCGGTGACGATCTCCCGCTGCTGGCATTCGTCAGCCGACACAGCGATGCCAGCCAGTCGATCGGTTACAGCAAATCGCTCATGCTGTTTCATATGCTGCGTAACTCGCTCGGTGACGAGGCCTTCATCAATGGTCTGCGGCGCCTATGGCAGCGTCACCAGTTCGAAGCCATCGGCTTCGAGCAGGCACTGCGCACCCTGCTCGATGGTGACGACGTCCTGGTCGGGCATTTCCTGCCGTGGTTGCAGCGTACGGGGGCGCCCGCGTTGGCACTGGCCGATGTGCAGGTGACGCGCGACAGCGGTCGCTGGCAGCTGCGCCTCGCTATCCGGCAGACGCAGGAGCGACCGTTTTCGTTCCGCCTGCCGATCGCGATCACTCTCGCCGGCCGTGACGTCGCAGACGTCCGTCTCGTCGACGTCAATGACCTCCACACAGCGGTGTCGCTGCAACTCGATGCGCAACCGTTGCGGATCGATATCGATCCTGCGTACGACGTGTTGCGCATACTCGATACGAGCGAGCAACCGGCGGCACTGAACCGCTTGTTCGGGGGCGTGGGGACGCGGCTTGTTCTGCCGACCGCTGTACCAGATGCAGAACAGGCGGCGTGGCAAGCGCTCGCGAAGGCGTGGCAGGCGCGTTATCCCGGCCTCGAGATCACCGACGACGACAGTGCCGAAGCAGGCGATAGTGGCGATCGTATCGTGCTCGGCTGGCGCAACCGTCTCGTCGCGCACGCCGTCGAGGCAGTACAACGTCCTGGCCAACACCTCGACAGCGACGGCCTGACCATCGACGGCAGCCGTTACGCGGCCACCGCACATGGCGTCGTCGTGGTCGGGACCACGGCCGACGACGCCAGTGTCGCATTCATTGCGGCACCCAGTGCCGAGGCGATCACGGTGCTCGCACGCAAGTTGCCGCATTACGGCAGCTACGGACGCCTGGTGTTCGATGCGGCGGGCAACAACCTGCGCAAGGAAACGCTACCCTCGACACGCTCGCGCCTCACGCGCCAGTTGTCGACCGTTGACGCACCACTGCGGCTGCCGCCACGCAGCACACTCGGCGGTGTCGACTGAGCGGCGGTCGCTGATACACCATATCGCCCACCCGAGCGGGTTGGCGACCGGGCCGATCGCTACTGCACGCAACCACGTGCTGCGATATCGTTTGCCGAATTCAGACACCACTTTACTTGCACCTGACATGAACAATCTGATGTACCGCTTTTTCTCCTGCGTCGTACTCGCCATGAGCGCGGCGTGCAGCGACGCGCCGCCCCCGGCCGCACAAGACGCTGGTGCCACAACGACAGCCGAAGCACCGCGCTCAGCGGAAGTGCCGACCTCTGCGGATACGCCAAGCGCCCCTGAAACAACGACCGTCGCCGCCAACGACACGGTAAGCGACGAACCCGCAAGCCAACAGGCGCCTTCCGGCGCACGCGAGATGGAATGGGACGCGCTGATCCCCGACGACTATCGCCCCGACAAACTCATGCAGGATCTCAACTTCGACGAGCTGTCAGACGACGACCCGCGCGCCGCCGAGCTCACTGCGAAGCTGCGCGAGCTGTGGGACAAGGCCCCGGTGCGTGACGACCTCGATGGCGTCGAAATGCGCTTGCCCGGATTCGTCGTTCCAGTGGAAACGTCGACCGAAGAAACGACCGGCTTCCTGCTGGTCCCCTACTACGGCGCCTGCGTCCATGTCCCGCCGCCACCCGCCAATCAGACCGTTTACGTGGTGACCCAGTCCGGCATGGGTTTTCGCCCCGAGCTGTTCGAGGTCGTGTGGGTGACCGGTACGATGAGCGTGGCCACGATCGAGAACGACGTTGCAAAGGCGGGTTACACGCTCTATGCAACGGCCATAGCGCCCTATGAATGAGATTCGGGCATGGATGATCGCCCTGGCGATCGTTTTGCCGGGCCCGGTCGTGGCGGCCGACGACAACCGCGGCCTCAGCTGCCACATTCATCCGCCCGGCTCAACGCCCGAGCAGCCATTCGGCACGGTTGGGCCATTTGAGTCTGCGGCCGCCTGCGAACAGGCGCGGCAGCAGCGTTTCGGCGGCAAGGGACGCTGCCATTGCGCCGCCGATTTCTCGCCGCGCTGGCTGCCACCGGCCACGCCATTGCAGCCTGGTCACAGCCCTCTCGGCGGCCACATGCCACACCGGCGATTGCCGTTCGCATCGGCGTGACGCCATAGCGGCGACAGGAAACGGCATCCTGGCTCTTCGCGGCTTAAGCACGCCGCACCACGGCCGCTAAACCGACGTAGATGGCAATGAACATTCGGTACTACTCAGGCCGGACGTCCTCCGTGGCGGTACCCGGCCATCGCCCGTGCCCTGCACCGTGCCCGAAGGTGCAGCCGGCAGGGGCTTGTCCGGCCATCGACTCCACGGGCTAGCGCGGTCATTTCGGCGGGCAGGGAGACCCGGTGCCATATCGAAACCAGTACCAAGCCGGATGGATAAAAGCGGTGTTCGCCACCGTCATGCTGGTCTCGCTCGCCGCGATGGTCAGCCTGCAAGGTGAACGCTTCGTGCGCGCCGAAGTCGAGCGCACGCTGATCTCGTTGGCCGACGTGATCGCCGCGGGAATCGAGGCGGAATACCGCCAGATCCGTATCGACGCACAATTCATGGCCGTCCACCCGGCCGTTGTCGAGGCTACGCGGTCGCTACTCGCGGCGAAACAGACGAACCGGTCGATCAGCGGGATCAGTGAACAGGCACGCCTGCGTCAACTGTTCGCGCCGCTGCTCGTGCACGAGATCTACCAGGGCTTCGTGGTACTCGAACCTTCAGGGGCAACGCTGGCTTCGAACGCCGAAACCGGGGACAGCACAGCCGGCCTGCTCGTGCGCCATGGCCTGCTGCTCGCCAAGGCCTGGAGCGGCCAGACACTGATTTCCGCACCGCAAGCCCTGGACGGCACCGCGGCCGGCACTGCCGTTTCGGCGACGCCCGAAAAGCCGACCATGTTCGTCATCACGCCGATTCGCTCCGGGGCGGGTGCACCGATCGCACTGCTCGCACTGCGCGTGAATCCGGCGGTGACGACATTCCGCATCCTCGCCTCGGGCAGCACCGGCGAGAACGGTGAGAGCTACCTGTTCGACCGCAGCGGATTGATGATATCCGAGAGCCGTTTCACCGAGTCGATGTGGCAAACGGGCCGCCTGCGCAGCGGCACCCCGAGCTTCGGCAATCTCACGCTGACCGTGCCCGGCACCAACACCCTGACACGCATGGCCGCCAGTGCCACGCTCGGCGAATCCGGGGTCGACGTCGAGGGCTACCCGGGTTATCGCGGGATACGCGTGGTCGGAGCGTGGCGCTGGCTCGCCGATTATGGCCTGGGCATCGCGGTCGAGGCTGACAACGACGAGGTTTACCGCGGCCTGCAACTCTTGCGCAATGCGTTGTACGGCACCACCGTTGCGGCAGCGACGCTCATCCTGCTCATCGCCTTCCTGTCCGCGCGCCAGCAGACCCAGCTCGTGCAACAGGTGGCAGCGCAGACCCGCGCATTGCGCCACGAGCAAGACCGCCTGCAATCACTGTTCGACCAGGCGCCCAACGGCATGATCACGCTCGATGCCGACGGCAAGATCACACAGATCAGTGCGCGAGCACGTGAGATATTCGGCTGTTCCGAGGCCGTCGTGCTGGGGCGCTCGCTCGACTGTCTGCTTGCCGAAATGCTGCCCGAAAGCCCGACGCTGCAGCAATGGGGTACACGCGAGATCAATGGCCTGCGCGCTGATGGCACATTGGTACCGATCGAACTCTCGTTGAGCGAGACGCACACCGAGTTGGGTAGCTTCATGCTGGCCATTGTGCGCGACATCAGCGAGTCGAAGCGGCTCAACAGTGCCATGCGTGATGAGATACGGCGCCGCAAGGAAGCCGAGCAACGTCAACGCCAACTGCTGGATGCCGCGGGTGAAGGGATCTTTGGTATCGAGAATTCGGGTGCGATCACGTTCATCAACCCGGCCGGCGCAGCGCTGCTGCGGTATTCGATCCACGACCTCATCGGTCGCAGTCTGACCGAGCCGTTCGGTGACCTGCCCGCACTGTGCAGCCCGCAAAGCCCCCTGGTGCAACCCGACCACCTGTCGGAACACACTGCCGAAACCGTATTGCAGCGCAGCGACGGCACCTCGTTCGAGGCGGAATTCACGCGTGCGCCGCTGATTTCGGAAGGCCAGTCGCACGGCGCCGTGGTGGTCTTCAGCGACATCAGTGAACGTAAGCGTGCCGAGCAGTCACTGCTGTTGACGGAGAGCGTGTTCCAACACATCACCGAGGGCGTCGTGGTCACCGATGCCAGGGGCATCATCCTGCGCGTGAATCGCACGCTGTGCGCCATGGTGGGTTACGACGAGCAGGAGCTGGTCGGGCGCAAGACACCGCCCTACCGGTCCGGCGAGCATCCACCGGTGTTCTACCAGCAGATCTGGGACCTGCTGCGTGACAAAGGCTATTGGGAAGGCGAGATCTGGAACCGCCGCCGTAGCGGCGAACTGTTTCCGACATGGCAGACCATCGTCGGCGTCATGGACAGCAAAGGCCGCCCCGACCGCTTCGTGTCGGTCATGCGGGATATCACGGAACAACGCCGCAGTGAACAGCGCATTCACCGCCTCGCCTATTTCGACAACCTGACCAACCTGCCGAACCGCGAGCTGTTCTACGACCGGTTCGGTCATGCGATCGAACGTGCGCAGCGCCAGCGCACACAGCTCGCGCTGCTGTTCCTCGACCTCGACCGCTTCAAGAACGTCAACGACAGCCTCGGCCACCCGATCGGCGACGAGTTGCTCAAAGCCGTGAGCGAACGCTTGTTGCGACTGGTGCGCAGCGAAGACACGATCGCACGCCTGGGGGGTGACGAGTTCACCATCCTGCTCGAGTCCGCGGTCGACGAAACGGCGGTATCCAATGTCGCAAGCAAAGTTGTCGAGGCGCTTTCACGTCCGTTTGCAATTGGTGAACACACGCTGCACATCGGTTGCAGCGTCGGCATCAGTCGCTACCCCAAAGATGGGGCCGACGCGACCACACTGATCAAGCATGCGGATACGGCGATGTACCAGGCCAAGGCGGCCGGCCGCAGCAACTACCAGTTCTATTCGGCAGCGCTGTCGTCGCGCACCAACGACCAGGTACTGCTGGAAGCGAACCTGCACCGTGCCGTACGCAACGACGAGCTGCTGCTGCATTACCAGCCGCAGTTCGACCACGGCGGACGCCTCGTCGGACTCGAGGCACTCGTGCGTTGGCAGGATCCGGTACATGGCCTGGTGCCGCCATCCGACTTCATTCCCCTCGCTGAAGAGAACGGCCTCATCGTCGCTATCGGCGAGTGGGTATTGCGCACGGCGTGCCTGCAGATGCGCGCGTGGCTCGACCACGGCGCGCCCAAGTTCCGCCTGTCGGTCAACCTCGCCGGTCCGCAGATCACCCGCAGCGATATCGTGAGCACAGTCAGCGACGTGCTCTCGCAGACCGGTCTGCCCGCGAGCTACCTCGAACTCGAGGTCACCGAGACGTTTGTCATGGACAATGAATCGCGCACGTTCGAGGTACTGGCCCGACTGCGTGAGAAAGGCGTCAGCATTGCCATCGACGACTTCGGCACCGGCCACTCTTCGCTGGCAAGCCTCAAACGACTTCCTGCGGACACGCTGAAGATCGACCGCGCGTTCGTGCGTGACATCCCCAACGATCCGGACGACATGGCGATCGCCCGCGCGATCATCGCCATGGGCCGCCAACTGCAGTTGAAAACCATCGCCGAGGGCGTCGAGACCGATGCACAGAAGCGCTTCCTCAGTGAAGAGGGCTGCGACTACTTCCAGGGTTTTCTGTTTTCGCGCCCGCTGCCTGTCGACGCCGTCGAATCCCTGTGGCGCGGC
>JAGRHA010000228.1 GCA_020445205.1 Gammaproteobacteria bacterium | reverse complement strand
TTCGAGCGCACGCTCCAGTACGCCGGCGCCGTGCAGCGAGGCGAGCAGGCGGGGATTTCGCAGGCAGGTCTGTGCGACATAGTCGCTACCGGCCCAGACCGGCCAGATGTGTTCAAAGGGCGGCAGCCGCGACGTGAGTTCTTCGACGCCCGACGCTTCCCGCCAGGCAAGTCGATAACGTTCCTGCCGCGTCGCGGCCGCTTCTTCTGTCATCAGGGTTTGGCTGCCTCGCTGGCGAATTTTTTCAGTGCGCCCTGCATCTTCTGCAAAGGCGGCAGGCTTTGATCGATGCCATGGCGCGCGGCGAGCCAGTTGGGATCGTTCCAGCCCACCATGACCTTACCATCGGCATCCTGCCAGACAAGATACTTCAGCGGCAGGTCGATGCCCACCGTGGCCTGCTGCTGCATCAACACGGTTCCTGCTTCTGGCTTGCCGAAGATCAACAACTCCGTCGGTGCCAGCGGCATGTCGACACTGGCGGCACCGGCGCCGTGATCGACGCGTGCAAACACCTTGAACCCGGCTTTGCCGAGCACGGCCTCAAGCCGGTTCGTCGTTTCGCTGACCGAATGTGCGCTCGTCAGCGTCAACAGGCCGTCTGCGGCCTGCAACGGCAGGCTCACGGCGGCGAGTGCCGCGAATACGCCAGGTATGCTTTTTCGCATCTTTCTCTCCCTTTAAATTCAGTGGCTTAGGTTAATAACCCGGACAGGGTCCGGATCGCCCGCAGATTAAAGACCGCATATCCCATGCCGCTATTGCTGACATGCAGAATTCCAATGTGCCGGACACGGTCGAACACCAGCGCCTGCGACTGCTGTTCAAGCAGTCGAACATCGCGTCGATGATCGCCGCTGCCGGCGCCGTGGTATGCGCCGGCATTTTCTACAATGCCACGGGCACCTTCGAGCCATTCGTCTGGCTCGCCACCGTGTGGCTGGCGACCGCGCTGCGATTCCGACTTTACCGGCAGTTCTTCGCCACGGACGTGAAACGCCACACAGAGAAAGCCTGGCTGCTGCGCAACGGTCGCTCGGCCGTGTTGGTCGGCCTGGTATGGGGTGCGGTACCGCTGATCCCGTTACATGGCGCGGCGACCTACGTGCATCAGCTGCAGACCCTGGTGCCCGGGTTCATCCTCATGGCCGCGATCACGTCCTATGGCGTGTACTTCTCGCAGTACGCGGTCTTGTGGCTGACCACGGGGGTGACGACCGCACTCAGTACGCTGTTCATGTACGGCACCAGCGCCATTGGCGAAGTCGTGCTGTTCTGGCTGTTTCTGCCGGTGTTGCTGCTGACGGCAAAGCGCTACAGCAATTCGCTGGTATCGAGCATGGATGCCCGCCATCGTTCCGAGCAGCTGGTGGGACAGCTGACCAGCACCAACAAGGATCTGCACTACCGCAACGCGGCACTCGCCCGGCAACGCGACCTGATCGAGCAAGAAGAAGAACTGGCCAAACACGTGTTCCGCCAGCTCACGCTCGGTGGCGACCACGAGCTGCCGGGGATCCACACCTGGAACCAGTCGATGGGAAGCCTTTCCGGCGACCTCACGCAGACGGTGCGCGGTCCGCATGGCCAGACATACGTGTTTCTCAGCGATTTCACCGGACATGGGCTGCCCGCGGCGCTCGGCGCACTGCCGGCTTCGTCGGTATTCCTGGCCATGGCCGCCAAGGGCCTGCCCGTGGACGTGATCGCCGGCGAGCTGAACCGCAAACTCCATCAATTGCTGCCGGTCGGCTATTTCTGCTGTGCCGTACTGCTCGAACTGTCGGCCAACCGACGCCGTGTCAGCATCTGGAACGGCGGCCTGCCGCCCGTGCTCCTGCGCCGGCAAGGAGCGACGGATTACGAGAAAGTGCCATCGCACAGCGTGCCGCTGGCGGTGCTCGGGGGTGACGAATTCGAGGCCCACGCCGAGGTGCGCGATCTGCATCCGGGGGACCTGTTGTATGCCTACACCGACGGCCTGACGGAAGCCGAGAATCTCGATGGTGAGATGTGGGGCAATGCCCGTCTGGAAGCATTCCTGCTGCGGGACGACATCTCTGCGCCCAAACTGCCGGCTCTGATCGACGCCGTGCTCGAACACGTCAACCTGGCACCGGCCTCCGACGACATTTCGATCGTCGAACTGGAGGCGACCCCCGCATCGGTGCACGGCGAGGCGGACGCCGCCGCGTAAGCGAACGGGCGTGGCGAGACGCGACGCCCGAGACAAGAAAGGCCCCGGCGGGTGACATCCGCCGGGGCCTTGTCGTTGGCGATCCGCCGTCATCCGGGCATGCGCCGCAGCGCACGCCCCGGGGTATCGGCAGGTGGGCCGATCGGCGTTACATCATGCCGCCCATTCCGCCCATGCCGCCCATGTCGCCGCCACCCGGCATTGCCGGCTCGTCCTTCGGCTCTTCGGCGACCATGCACTCGGTGGTGATCATCAGACCAGCGACCGACACGGCATTCTGCAGCGCAGAGCGCGTGACCTTGGTCGGATCGAGAATACCCATCTCGACCATGTCGCCATAGGTGCCGTTGGCGGCGTTGTAACCGAAGTTACCGCTACCCTCGGCGACCTTGTTCAGCACCACGGACTGCTCGTCACCGGCGTTGGCGACGATCTGACGCAGCGGCTCTTCCATCGCGCGACGGGCGATGCCGATGCCGACGTCCTGGTCGTGGTTGTCACCCGTGAGGTCAGCCATCGTCGACTGTGCACGCACCAGCGCGACACCGCCGCCCGGCACGATGCCTTCCTCGACCGCCGCGCGGGTCGCGTGCAGGGCATCTTCGACGCGCGCTTTCTTTTCCTTCATCTCGACTTCGGTCGCCGCACCAACCTTGATCACCGCGACGCCGCCTGCCAGCTTGGCCAGACGCTCCTGCAGCTTCTCACGGTCGTAGTCCGACGAGGTGTCTTCCATCTGCGCACGAATCTGCTCGCAACGCGCCTTGATGTCCTGCTCGGTGCCGGCGCCGTCGATCACGGTGGTCTCTTCCTTGGAGATCACGATGCGCTTGGCGGTACCGAGTTCGTTCAGCGTGGCCTTCTCCAGGCTCAGACCGAC
>JAGRHA010000227.1 GCA_020445205.1 Gammaproteobacteria bacterium | reverse complement strand
GTGCGACGAGAAACTTGGGGTCCTTCTTGAGGGCGGCATTGAAGTGCTCACGCGCAAGGTCGAATTGGCGCTGCGCAAGATACGCCAAGCCGGTCAGGTTCTGCGGAATCGGGCTGTCGGCCATCCGCGCCTCGAGCGCCTGCGAAGCCGCTATGGCTTTTTCGTATTCGCGCTTGTTGAGATAACTGAGAACCAACAAAACGTCCGCCTGCACGACATCCTGGCCCAACGCGACCGCCGACTCCAATTGCGAGATAGCCTCGCTGGTATCGCCCGTCGCGATCTTGCCGACGGCCAACTGCGTACGTAGCAATGCCTGGTCGGGATCAAGCTCGACGGCACGCTCGATCAGGCGTGCACCGCGCTCGTTGTCCCCCATCTGGATGTACGCCGTACCGAGTAGCGCCAGCAGCTGCGCATCCTGTGTTTCATCGCTGACGACGCTCTCGAGAACCTCGCTGGCGCGGTCGGGCTGTTTCAGTTTGAGGCGCGCGGCACCGACCAGTTTGATGACCTGCGAGTTGCCTGGGACACTCGACAACACACGGCTCAGGTAGTCATCGGCAAGCGTATATTCTTCGCGTGCATAGCTGACGATGCCGTACAGCAGCTGCGCCTGCAGATTGCTCGGCGCGACACGCAACAGCGACTGCAGCTCGTCGGATGCGCGGCCATAGTCACCCTCCTGGAAGGATACGAGCGCACGCAGATAGTTGAGTGCCGGGAGAGTGCCCTTGGTTATCCTGTCGAGAACTTCCAGATCGCGCTTGGCCGCGTCGACGTCGCGCTGAACGATGTGGACCAGGGCCAGACCGATGTGCGCTCGCGGGTTGTTCGGCGCATCTTTTGCCGCACGTTCGTAGTCGACGCGGGCGTCGTCGAGACGCTGCATCCTGCGTAGCAGGTCGCCGCGCACGAGCCGGCTCTCAACGTGTCCCGGATCCTCGGCCAGTACCTCGTTCAGCTGTTCGAGCGCTTCGTCCTCATGATTGGCTGCCAGCAGCACTTGCGCTTTGCCGAGCCGCGCCATGGCGTTTCCGCTTTGCAGCTCCAATGCCGCATCGTATTCCTTGACGGCAGCATCCACCTCGCGCAGCGCCAGATGTGCGTTGCCGCGCAATGCCAGCAGCTCGGCCTTCTGCAGGTCCGGCAAATCGGCATCGGGAGAGGTTTCTTCGAGCAGCTGTCGGAACTCACCCTGGAGTACCAGTGCCCGCGCGTAGCCCAGCATCCAGAGATCGGCGAGCGCGCCCAGCTCGCGCGCACGGCTGAATTCTTTCGCGGCGGCCGCGCCATCGGCATTGCGCAGGTGCAGCGTACCCAGCGCCACGCGCGCCTGGACGTGCGTCGGATCGGCCTGCAGCGCGTTCTTCAATTCAATGATGGCAGACTTGATTTCGCCCTTGGCGAGATGCGCTCTTGCTTCGGCGTAGTAGTCATCCGCCGAGGCCGCGAATAATGGACTCGCCGCCAGTGTGACCGCCAAGACTGCCCCGAGCAGAACCGATCTGTGCACTATAGGATCCATCGGGGACCTCCTGCCAAATTCAGCTAAGCGCGCACCCTGCTTGCAACGGTGCGCGGTGATGTTCTGTAGTGATCGTGGACCGTCCGGTCCGGGCCGGCTGCAAAAGCGACTCAATCGCCAATTCCGTATTTCTTCATGAGATTGTACAGCGTCGGCCGGGTGACCCCGAGCAACTCGGAAGTCTTTGACACGTTGCCGTCGGTACGCGCCAGCGCGCGGCGAATCGCCTGCGACTCCGCTCTCTCCCTGACCTCGCGCAGATTAAAGGGTTCCGAACGTTCGCCAGAACTGTCGGACGGCAGTTCGAGGTCTTCCAGTGACACCTGATTGCCGTCCGCCATGATCACTGCACGTTTGACGCGGTTCTCGAGCTCGCGCACGTTGCCGGGCCAGGGATAGGCGTCGATTGCTTCGATTGCCTGCTGCGAGAAGCCTTTTACCGGACGTTTGAACTGCGCTGCGAACCGTTCGAGGAAGGCGCGCGCCAATAACAGCGTGTCACCCTGACGCGCGCGCAGTGGCGGCACGCGAATGGTGGCCTCGTTGATGCGGTAGTAGAGATCCTCGCGAAACTCGCCGCTCTGGATCTGCTCGGGCAGATCGCGGTGCGTTGCGCAGATCACGCGCACGTCGACGGGAATTTCGCTGCGTCCACCGATACGCTCTATCACGCGCTCCTGCAGGAAGCGCAGCAGCTTGGCCTGCAGCGGCTGCGGCAAATCGCCGACCTCGTCGAGAAACAGGATGCCGCCATCGGCAACTTCGATCTTGCCGGGCGTCGTTTTTGCGGCACCCGTGAACGCGCCTTTTTCGTAGCCGAACAGTTCACTTTCCAACAGGGCTTCGGGAATCGCCGCGCAGTTGATCGCGACAAGACGCTTGTCGTGGCGATCGCTGAGTGCATGCAACGCCTTGACCAGCACCTCCTTGCCGGTGCCACTTTCACCGAGAATCAGCGTCGACACGTCGGTCGGCGCCAGCTTCTCGACGGTCCGGCAGACCTTCATCATCTCCGGACTGGACCCGATCAAGCCTTCGAGTGCCGAACCACCGTGCACCGTCATCAGGCGACGGTTTTCCTGTTCGATGTGATACAGGCGCGCACCGCGCTTGATCGTGATGCTCAGCAGATCGGGGTCGATCGGCTTTTCGTAGAAATCGTAGGCGCCCATGGCGACAGCGCGCATGGCATTGGTTCGGTCATTGTGGCCCGTGACCACGACGACCTTGGTATCCGGCGCCAGGGCGAGAATTTCTTCCAGCAAGGCGAAACCCTGCGTTACACCACCCGGGTCGGGGGGCAGTCCGAGATCGAGTGTGACGACGGGAGGTTCAAGGCGTCGCAAGTGTGCCAGGGCCGAATCACGGTCCTCTGCCACCGCGACATCGAATTCCTCGAAGCTCCATTTGAGCTGGCTCTGCAGGCCCGGGTCGTCTTCGACGACCAACAGCTTGTCTTTGGTATCACTCACAGGGTGGCGATCCTGGTTTTTTTCCAATCATACAATCATTTCCCTGCCGATCACGAATCGACCAACGGCAACATGATGCGGAAAGTCGTACCCACACCGGCCTGACTTTCGACCATCACTTGGCCACCGAGTGCCGAAATGACCTCGCGGCATTCGTATGCACCGATGCCCATGCCGGTAAGACCTTTGGTGGAATCAAACGGCCGGAACAGGCGAGTCTTGATGAACTCTGCGTCCATGCCCGTGCCGGTATCGCAAACTTCAACTATAGCTTGGTCGCCTGCCAGTCGCAGCCGCAGTTCGACCGAACCGTCGGGCGGCGTCGCATCCTGCGCGTTCTGTACCACGTGTCCAAACACCGATGACAGGCGATCGGGATCGGCAAGAACGAAGGCTTGCGTGACGTCGGTACGAAGAACGGGTTCCGGTACGCCACCACTCTTTGCCGCCACCACATCTTGTAGTTCATTGACCAGGTCGACACGTCGGTTCTCGCCCGTCACGTCGGCACTTTTGAGCTGCGCCATGAGGCGGTTCATTTTGTTCACGGCGTTTTCGATCGTGCGTACCGCGTCGTCGATGAACTCCGGATTATGTTTGTGGCGCGCAGCGTTCTTGGCCACCAGCGACAGCTGGGCGATGAGGTTCTTCAGATCGTGAATCACGAATGCCGAAAGACGATTGAAACCTTCGAATTGTCGCGCCTCGGCCAGCGCCTCGGCAGCCTGGTTGAAGGCGATATAACTTGCCGCCTGCAGACCCACCGTCTTGAGCAGGTCGAGGTTCTCCCAATTCAGGGACTGTGGCGCGCGGGGCTGCAACAGAACGACGAATCCGAGCAGTCGATCGTCGTGAAACATCGGCACCACGAGCCAGCTGTCGTTGTTGTCCAGCAGCCAGGGCGGCAAGACCAGTTCACCGTATTTTTCAGGGTCGCGGCGAAATTCGTCTATGTCGATCACCCAGCGCTGTTCGTGCAGAAAATGCGCCATCGGGTCGGTGCCGCTTACGACCGCCTCGACAGCGTGCTGGGCATTGAAGCGGCCGCGCAAGCGGAAATTGCCTTTCTCCGAGCGTATCCAGATCAGGCCGCCGGAACTCTCCACGATCTCGGACAACGCCCAGATGACGCGCTCGTAGAGTGGCAGCTCACGGCGCTCGCCTGACAGCAGACCGATGACACGCAGCCACTCCTCACGATAGTCGTAGCGGTAATGGAAAAAGTGTTTGTTGAAGAAGACCTTGGTGCGCGCGCGAAATTGGCCGGAGAACAGCAGCGCGGCAAGCACGATGACCGCGCCGAACAGGAAGGTGATCTGCAGCACCCCGCCCCATTGGCCGCCATACAGCCGGATGTAGTAGCCCGCCATCGCCATCAGCAGCATGTACAGGCCGGCACTGAGCAGTGTCGTCGTGTGCAGCACCATGCGCCGCGACATGAAGACCGACAGGCTCCAGTCCGGGTTGCGTGCGGCCGTGATCCCGATCATCGGGATGGCCATGGCGCTGACAAAGCCGCGTGCCGACCAGATGGCAGCGTCGAGACGGTGGAACAGCAGGGCGTCGGCGTACATGTAGAAGTCGAAAACGAACAATGCGCCGAGGCCGAAGCACAAGTACTTGATACCCCAACGCTGCTCGACGGGCGTGTTGCGGAACAACTGTTCGACCAGGGCGAGGCCGAGTACGGCGTACAGCAATTGGCCGACCAGCGAAAATTCGAGCTGCACCGCTACCGGGCGCAACTGCGCCACCAGATCCGGCACGTCGACCAACATGACCAGCATCAGCAAGCCGAGGATCAGACAGCCGAGACGTACATATCCGAGCAGGCGCGTATACAGCTGGTTGCCGGCCGCGAGCGGTTTGAGCAGATGCAGAAAGAAGAAAATCCACAGGATGCTGCGGATCACCTCGGTCGCCAGTACGAGATCGAATCCGGGAACGCCATAAGCCGCGTTCAACGCCGCAACAATGGCCCAGATCGCGGACCCGGCCACCGCGAGCACAAAATGCGAACCCTTGAAACGGCCGCGCCAGCCGGTGAGCAGCAACAGGAAAAGCGCGACGAACCCGGTCGCGGCGAGACCGTAACCAAACGCGGCGAGACTATTCACACGCGCAATCCCTTACCCGCACACCGCGCAACCCACAAGACAGCAGCGAGCGAGATTCACAGGCGACAGAAGGTTCGAGGCACAAGAGTCCATGACGCGTCACAATCGTGACCCGCGAGGCTATCGGCGTGAATGGCAGCATGTTCGCTCCCCCGGGTTCAGTGAGCGCCCTTGCCCCAGATGACGACCTCGACGGTCTCCAGCATGATGATCAGATCGAGAAACGCGCTGGCGTTCTTGACGTAGTAGAGATCGAATTCGAGTTTGTTGCGCGCATCCTGGACGTCGGCGCCATAGGGATAGCACAGTTGTGCCCACCCCGTCAGCCCGGGCTTCACCCTGTGCCTTTCGCTGTAGAAGGGGATCTCCTTCTCCAGCTGCTGCACGAACTCGGGCCGCTCTGGGCGTGGACCGACCAGGCTCATTTCGCCGCGCAGCACGTTGAACACCTGGGGCAACTCATCGAGCCGGGTCTTGCGGATCAAGGCGCCGACACGCGTGATCCGGCTGTCGTTCTTGGTCGCCCAGCGTGCCACCCCATCTGCTTCGGCATCCGTGCGCATACTGCGGAACTTATGCACCCGAAAGGTGCGTCCGTTGAGGCCGACGCGCACCTGGTGAAACAGGATCGGACCCCGGCCGCGGCTCTCAAGCATGATCGCGCCGGCCACGAGCAGCATCAGCGGCCACGCCAACAGAAAAATGATGATGCCGACTGTGAGGTCGAGGACGCGTTTCGACGCATTGGCGAGACCACTGAGGCGGAAACCGTCGGAAAAGAAGATCCAGCTGGGATGCAAAACGTCGAGTTTGATTCGCGACGTCTCCTTCTCAAAGAAGCTCAGCAGGTCGAGCACCATGGTGCCGGACATCTTGCAGTCCAGAATCTCATCGACAGGCAGGCGCAGGCGGCGATCGTCGGGCGCTACGACTATCTCATCGACCTCGTGTGCCAGAACCATGTCCATGAGGCGGCGATCATGTGGCAGCCAGCGCTCCCTGGGTATATCGGTTTCCTGTTCGTTGACCGGGACGAAGCCCACCACCCGAAAAGACGGTTGCTGCGGCTCGAGTTCTGCAATCATCTGCGCCTGCCGGCCAGTACCCAGCACCAGCACCGTGTTCGACTGCATCTCGCTGTGGGTGACACGGAAGAACAGGCTGCGCAGACCCAGCACGCCGACGAAAGTGAACAACATGGCGTAGATCATGACGCCACGGCCGACCACCAGCGCAGGGAACGCGTAGAAAACCGCGCTCATGGCGACGCTGGCGATGAGGAAACTGAGACCGAGCCGCACCAGCAGCCCCGCACTGAAGGGCAAGCCACGCTGATACAGGCCGACCGAAATCATCGCGATGGTCATCGATGCCGCATATGCGAGCGCGGCATACGGCAACATCTCCGGCGTCTCCGGGGCACGCAATTCGCCGAGCGAAAACCGCATGTAGAACCCGGCCAGGAGGGAATAGAACATCACCAGAAACTCGACCACCCCCAACAGAAGGTAAAGTTTCGAGACATAGTGGCCGAAAAGCCGAATCATCATGGGCGAAGTTGCTCCATCCTGGCTGCAAGCGCGCAGAGACTGACAAACATGCGACAGCCAATCAACAACTGGAAAGGAAAACTCATAGTCAGGTTCACGATCGCCTCTGAAGCTTCTCGCCTCGGCCCGGAAGGCAGGTTATCATCCGCGGCCGGGATTACCTGTTACCCGCTCAGCACTTAGGAAACCCTTTCTTCCGATGGACACAGACAACGCAAGAATAGCCGTGATCGGATTGGGCTACGTCGGCCTGCCGCTCGCCGTGGAATTCGCCAAGAAATTCCCTGTCGTGGGTTACGACATCAGCACCCCACGCATTACTGAATTACGGCAGGGGAAGGACAGTTCTTTAGAGGTCGAACCGGAAGAACTGGCCAAGGTGTCGATGACGTACACGGACTCACTCGAAGACACCCGCGACTGCAACGTCTACATCGTCACGGTACCGACGCCGATTGACGAATACAAGAGCCCGGATCTGCGCCCATTGATCTCGGCCAGCCGTGCCGTCGGTCAGGTGATCCGCCGCGGCGACGTCGTGATCTACGAGTCGACCGTCTATCCCGGCGCTACCGAGGAAGACTGTATTCCGGTCATCGAAGAGGTATCGGGCCTGCGTTTCAACGAAGATTTCTTCGCCGGCTACAGCCCGGAACGCATCAACCCGGGTGACAAGGAACATCGCGTGACGACGATCAAGAAGGTGACATCCGGCTCGACGCCGGAAATCGCCGACTTCGTCGACGCACTTTACGCCAGCATCATCGTGGCCGGTACGCACAAGGCGAGCTCGATCAAAGTGGCCGAGGCCGCAAAAGTCATCGAGAACACCCAGCGAGATGTCAACATCGCGCTGATCAACGAGCTGTCATTGATCTTCAACAAGTTGAACATCGATACCGAGGAAGTGCTGAAAGCGGCGGGTACCAAGTGGAACTTCCTGCCGTTCCGCCCGGGTCTGGTCGGTGGCCACTGCATCGGCGTCGACCCCTATTACCTGACCCACAAGGCACAGGCCATCGGCTACCACCCGGCCATGATCCTCGCCGGTCGCCGCATCAACGATGGCATGGGCCCGTACGTGGCCGGTCAGGTCGTCAAACGCATGCTGCAGCGTAGTCTTACGGTCAACGGCGGCCGCGTGCTGGTAATGGGCCTCACGTTCAAAGAGAACTGCCCTGATCTGCGCAACACCCGCGTCGTCGACATTACTGCCGAGCTCGAATCCTATGGCATGAAGGTCGACGTGTGGGACCCGTGGGTCAGCATCGCCGAAGCCGAACACGAGTACGGCATCACCCCGATCGCCGAACCAGACGCCGGTGCCTATGACGCCATCGTTCTCGCTGTCGGCCACCGCCAGTTCGTCGAACTCGGTATCGACAAGATCCGCGCGCTCGGCAAGCCGGGTGCGGTCGTGTACGACGTCAAATACCTGTTCCCCGCTGCTGCGACCGATGGTCGCCTGTAAGCTTCGTTATTGATTGATATTGGTTTACCAACATGCGTGTCTTAATCACCGGTAGTGCCGGATTCATCGGTTCGGCCCTGTCCCTGCGCCTGCTCGCCCGAGGCGACGAGGTTATCGGTGTCGACTGTCTCGACCCATACTACGACGTTACCCTCAAAGAAGCGCGGCTCGCGCGTACCCGCGATCACGCTGCGTACACCGACGTGCGCGCGCGCATCGAAGACCGCGACGCCATGGCCGAGACATTCAAGAAGTATCAACCGCAGCGCGTCGTCAATCTCGCCGCGCAGGCCGGCGTACGCTACTCGATAGAGAACCCCGCGGCCTACGTCGACAGCAATCTCGTGGGATTCGGCAATATTCTCGAAGGTTGTCGTCACAACGGCGTCGAACATCTCGTGTATGCATCATCGAGCTCCGTTTACGGCTCGAACACGACCATGCCGTTCTCGGTGCACGACAATGTGAACCATCCGGTGAGCCTGTACGCCGCCACGAAGAAAGCCAACGAACTGATGGCGCACACGTACAGCCACCTCTACAACCTGCCGACGACGGGTCTGCGCTTTTTCACCGTCTACGGTCCCTGGGGACGCCCCGACATGGCGCTGTTCCTGTTTACGCGCAAGATCCTCGCCGGCGAACCCATTCCGGTGTTCAACTATGGTAAACACCGCCGCGACTTCACTTACATCGACGACATCGTCGAAGGCGTGATTCGCGTACTCGACAAGCCGGCACAACCGAACCCCGGGTGGGACAGTGCGCATCCCGATACGGCCACGAGCAAGGCGCCGTACCGGCTGTACAACATCGGCAACAACAGCCCGGTGGAACTCATGCACTACATCGAGACGCTGGAAAAGTGTCTCGGGCGTGAAGCCGAGAAAGAGCTGCTGCCGCTGCAGCCAGGCGACGTTCCCGACACTTACGCAAATGTCGAGGATCTGGTCACCGACATGGGCTACAAGCCGGCAACCAGCGTCGAAGATGGCGTGGCCAACTTCGTGAACTGGTATCGCGAGTATTACAACGTCTGACGCCTGCCGGCAGGGGTTGATCTGATCGAACAAAAAACGGGGCCCGCGCCCCGTTTTTTGTGCTCGCCTCAGATGAAGGCAAGCACTTCGCGCTCGATGTCCTGTTTGTCCACGACGGCGCCCTGCACCACGGGCTTGTCGAACAGCGCTTCGATCATCGGCGGGATCACGGTCTTCGCCGTGGCAGCTATCGACTTCAACGCATCGATATCGTGTTGGCCGGATTCTCCGGTCAGCGCACGGGCGATGGTTGGCGAAAACTTCGTCCACTCCGCCGTCGAGTAGACGATCCCGGGCAACGGCTTTTCGCGGCAGCTGGCGTGCGCCTTGAAGCAGGTCGCAGTATGCGGATCCATGAGATAGCCATGCGTCTGGAACGTATCCTGGATGTAGGCTTCGACCTCGGCATCATCGGCATAATCGGCCGCGAACACCAACTGCAGAGCCGTCAGCTCATCGTCGTTCAGGCGATAGACACGATGCTCGTCCAACTCCGCCATGAGTTCGCGTGTCCGCTCCGGCCCGAAAAGGTCGTACAAGACACGCTCCACGTTTGACGATTTGAGGATGTCCATCGCCGGCGAACTTGTCGCGATCACCTTGCGACCGCGTATGTCATAGGTGCCGCTGCGCACCAGCTCGGTCAGCACGTTGTTGCTGTTCGACGAGATCAGTATTTTTTCGACCGGCAATCCCATCTTCATTGCGTAATAGCCGCCGAGTGCATTGCCGAAGTTGCCACTGGGCACGTTCAGATAAACCTTGTCACCGATCGCGATCGCACCTTGCCGCACCAGCTCGAGATAGCTGTGGATGTGATAGATCTGCTGGAAGATGATGCGGCCGAAGTTGACCGAGTTGGCGGCCGACAGATGGGTATGGCGTTCACGCAAGGTGCTCTGAAATGTCGCCGACGACAACAGAGTCTTCAGTGCCGACTGCGCATCGTCGAAATCACCGTGGATGCCGATGACTTTCAGATTGCCCGCATCTTCGGTGACCATCTGCAGACGTTGCACATCGGATGTCCCACCATCCGGATAAAGGCAGGCCACCTTCACGTTGGCGCGGCCCTTGAACGTCTCCAGCGTCGCCGGGCCGGTATCACCGCTGGTCGCCGCGAGAATCAGGTACTGCTCGCCACGCGCCTGCGCGAGGCTGGACAGGACGACACCAAAGGGCTGCAGCGCCATATCTTTGAACGCACGCGTGGGGCCATGATACAGCTCGCTAACGAACAGGTCGTCGCGCACCCTGACCACGGGAACCGGCTGTGCCGGGTCGTCGAAACCGTCGTAGAGCGCGAGAGCGCGCTCGATCACGTCGCTGTCGATGTCGACATCAAAGGCATCGAGAACCGCACGCGCCAATGCCTTGTAGCTGCTGCCGAGATGCGCGCGCAAGAACGCGTCACCCAGCGCTGGCAATGTTTCGGGCACGTAGATGCCGCCGAATGACGACATCGGACTCAGAATCGCCTGCGAGAAAGTGACGGCAGACGGGCGATGACCGTCGTTGCCCCGAGTTTCAATGAATTTCATGGTGCGCGCTGCATGTCCAACAGAACGCGCAATTATAACCGGATGTCGGCGTGCGAATCGCTCGCAGCCCCGGCGCGGCCGACATCCATGTAGTCGGCGAGCGGGCGACGTCTGCGCCACCAACGCCTCGCGGCACGGGCAGACCAGCGATAAACCAGACCGCGACCCGAATGGAGATGCAACGGTACGCCATCCTCTACCAGTGTCGCGACGCGATCCTCGATGCGCAGCAGCTGCTGCAACCAGGCCGCGACATCTCCCCGCTGCGCCGCCACCTGCAGTGCGGACTCGACGATCAGTTCATCGTCACCCGCCGTACCCTGCAGCGCCATCAGCCCCCGCGCCAGCACATCGTCGCCGACTATGCGCGCAATACGCCCCTGCCCCCGTCGCGGCAGCTCACCACCGCCGCTGAACCACAGTCCGCCCAGGGTCGGTCGACCACCTTGCTCGCGCAACTGGTTCAGCGGCAAACCATGGCACAGCATCTGGGTTTCGTTCAGCAGACCACGCCACCGCCGCCGATCCTCGCCGTCGGGCAGCAAACCGTCGACGGCACGTCCACTCACGGCCGACAAGGGATGGGTGCGCAACGATGGTGGGCACGCACACCCCAGATACATGCGCCCTTCGGTGGACGCGTACAGGTTCAACCCGTCGTCACAAAAATGGTCGTTGAAAGCTTGCACGAGCTCACCAATCTCATCCGCCTGCAGCGGGTCGGCGGTGAGGTCGAAGGCCAGGAGCTGATCACGATCGGGGTGAAGCCGCAGCGGATCGGCATGCAACACGTAGCCCGCTGGGGCCTCGCCCGTATCGGCGAGTGCGCACACGGCGGCACTTGGAAGATCCCTGTCCGACGCGCTTTCGACACCAAACAGCGCGAACAGCGCACGCGCATGGCCATGCGGCTCGGGGGCACGGTCGGCACGCGCCAGCAGCGTTTCGAGACAGCGCACTGGTGGCCGTTCGGCGCGCGTGATTCCCGGGACCGGGCCGAGCAGCCCCGGGACGAAAAGGTGGCGGATCAAACCGTCAGTTGAGACGCTCGACCCGTATCCGGGTGACGCCCGGGCGGATCGCGTCGAGCGCCTCGATCTTGCTGATCGCCTGGTTCATCTGCTGTTCGCGGACACGGTGCGTGAGCATCACCAGCGGCACTTCCGACTCGCCTTCCGCGGGCTGCTTCTGCTTCATCGCCTCGATACTGATCCCGGCCTCGCCGAGGATCCCCGCAACAGCCGCAACCACGCCGGGTCGATCGGCCGCGGTCATGCGCAGGTAGTAGGCCGTGACCACGTCATCCATGGGACACACCGGCAGATCCGACAACTCGCCCGGTTGGAATGCCAGATGCGGCACGCGGTTTTCCGGGTCGGTGGTCAGCGTGCGCGTGACATCGATGATGTCGGCGACGACCGCCGATGCCGTCGGCAACGAACCCGCACCGGCGCCGTAGTACAGCGTCGGACCGACCGCGTCCCCCTTGACCAGCACCGCGTTCATGACGCCATCAACATTGGCGATCAGACGACGCTCGGGAATCAGCGTGGGGTGCACGCGCAGCTCGATGCCCTTTTCGGCCCGTCGCGTAATGCCCAGGTGCTTGATGCGATAACCGAACTCTTCCGCATACGTCACGTCCTGCGGCTCGATGCGACTGATACCCTCGGTGTAACAGCGATCGAACTGCAACGGAATGCCGAACGCGAGCGACGCGAGAATGGTCAGCTTGTGTGCGGCGTCGATGCCCTCGACGTCGAATGTCGGGTCGACTTCGGCATAACCGAGGGCCTGGGCCTCAGCGAGGACGTCGGCAAAATCGCGCCCCTTGTCACGCATCTCGGTGAGGATGAAGTTACCGGTACCGTTGATGATGCCCGCGATCCACTCGATATGGTTCGCCGCCAGGCCTTCGCGCACCGCCTTGATGATCGGAATGCCGCCGGCCACGGCAGCCTCGAACGCGACCGTCACACCCTTCTGCTGCGCGGCCTCGAAGATCTCATTGCCGTGCATCGCGATCAGCGCCTTGTTGGCGGTCACCACGTGCTTGCCGTTCTCGATCGCTTTGAGCACGAGTTCGCGTGCCGGCGAGTAGCCGCCGATGAGTTCGACGACGATATCGATCTCGGGATTCTCGACGACGGCGAATGCGTCGTCACCGACCGAAACCCGATCGAGGCCTTCCAGACCTTCACACCGATACTCACGCGCAGCGGCGTGGGTGACGACGATCTCACGCCCGGCACGGCGCGCGATCTCCGCGGCGTTGCGCACCAGCACGTTCAACGTTCCGCCACCGACGGTACCCAAGCCCAACAGACCGACTTTGACAGGCTTCACTTCCTCATTACTCCTCGACAGCACTTGCGACGCTGACTGAACCGCTGCCGCCATGCAGTACGGCGTCACGTCTGAACATCTCTTTGATACCGCGCAGCGCCTGGCGCGTGCGGTGCTCGTTCTCGATCAAACCGAAGCGCACGTGGTCGTCGCCATACGACCCGAAACCGATACCCGGTGACACGGCAACCCTGGCGTCGCGCAGCAGCTTCTTGGAAAACTCCAGCGAGCCCATCTGCCGGTAGGGTTCGGGGATCGGCGCCCAGACAAACATGGTCGCCTTCGGCTTCTTGACCTGCCAACCCATGGCATTCAGGCCGTCACACAACACGTCGCGCCGGCGCTGGTACATGTCACGGATTTCGTCGACGCAGTCCTGCGGACCTTCGAGCGCGGCGATGGCCGCCACCTGAATCGGCGTGAACATCCCGTAATCGAGATACGATTTGATCTTCGCGAGTGCGGCGACCAGGGTCGTGTTGCCGACCATGAAGCCGACGCGCCACCCGGGCATGTTGTAGGTCTTCGACATCGAGTAGAACTCGACGGCAATCTCGTCGGCCCCTGGCACCTGCAGAATCGACGGCGCCTTGTAGCCGTCGAACGAGATCATGGCGTAAGCCAGATCGTGTACCACCCAGATGTTGTTGGCCTTGGCGATTTCGATGATGCGCTCGAAGAAATGGATGTCGACACACTCGGCCGTCGGGTTACCGGGAAAGTTCACCACCAGCATCTTCGGCCGCGGCCACGACTCCTCGATCGCTTTGTGCAGCTCCTCGAAGAAATCGTGCTCGGGCGTCATCGGTACATGGCGCACGTCGGCGCCCGCGATGATGAAGCCGTAGGGGTGGATGGGGTACGCAGGATTCGGCACCAGCACCGAGTCACCGGGTCCCATACAGGCGAGCGCCAGATGCGCCAGGCCTTCCTTCGAACCGATAGTGACGATGGCCTGGGTATCGGGATCGAGGCGCACGTCGAACTGGTCTCGATACCAGTTGCAGATCGCGCGACGCAGGCGCGGGATGCCACGCGATACCGAGTAGCGATGGGTATCACCACGCTGCGCGGCTTCGACCAGCTTGTCGACGATATGCTGCGGCGTCGGCTGATCCGGATTACCCATACCGAAATCGATGATGTCCTCCCCACGCGCTCGCGCCGCGGCCTTCAGTTCGTTCACAATGGCGAACACGTACGGCGGCAAGCGTTTGATTCTGGAGAAATCTTCCATTCCGGGAGACGACACGGGTAAACCTCGGTTGCGGGAGGGGTCAGGATGAACCGCGTAAGCTACAGGATCGAAGCGCAAAATGTCAAAGAAATTAGATGATTAGCTTACACTGCACCGAGCACAGGCAGAACGCCTCGGGCGCGGGAGCCCAGCCATGAAGATGACCCTCGATAGCGCCAGCGGACTGAACCTCATCACGGCCTACGAACCCGGCTTGGTAACGATCAGGGAGCGCACTTTCGACAGCAGCGTCATCGTGTTGCCGACCACCTTGCATTCCGAATGGCAGGTTGCCGACCCGGCGATGCTGAGGGCGAGCGACTTTGGTCCTCTGCTCGACACCCCACCCGAAGTGATGATCCTCGGCACGGGCGACACACAGGTGTTTCCCGAACCCGCCGTATTCAGCGTACTCATGGATCTTGGAATCGGTTTCGAGGTCATGGACAACGCCGCGGCATGTCGCACTTACAACATTCTGCTCGCCGAAGATCGTCGCGCGGCCCTGGCGCTGATCATGCCGACGACACGCGACTGATGCAGGTCAACAAACACGATTTATGACGCACCTGGACGACGTGTAACCACTAGACTAAGTTGCGTCGTATTCGCCTCCATTCGAGCCAAGCGCTACTACTGTGGACGACACACTAAAAAGACTGCTGACTGCAGAAAACGCCGCAAGGGAACTGGTAGAGAAGGCACAGGCCGACGGAGAGCAACGGGTGAATGCCGCCACCGTCGAGGCGCGCCAACAGGAAGAACGCTTCAGCGCGCGCGTTCCCGGTTTGCATGCCTCCTTCCTCGAGAAATCGGATCAACGTGCGAACCAGACGGTCGCTGAAATGGAGCGACGTTTCGAAGAACGACTCGGCCAGTTGCGTGACGCGGCCGAGTCTCATGAAGAACAGGCACTCGAAGCGGCGTTTCGCGCCGTGCTCAACATCACCGAACAATCGCACTGATGGGCAGACTGGCGAGCCAGGCTTATCTACGCACGCGCCTCGCTATCCTCAGCGCCAACCTGCTGGGACGCGAAAAACTCGACCGGCTTGCCGAGCTGCCGCTGGAAGATTTGCTTGTCGCGACGGGTTTCGAGGCATTCACGGGTGGCACCAGCAACGGCCAACTCGCGGCATTCGAACGATCGCTGATGCAGACCTGGCTCGACGAGCTCAGCGCACTGCTGCGTCCGCTGGAAGGGCCCGCACGGCGTCTGTTGACGCAGTGGGCGAGTCGCTACGAACTGCTCAACATCAAAGCACTCGTGCGCGGCAAGATCGGCCAACTGCCGAGTGAGGAGATCGAACGCAGCCTGTTCGTACTGCCCGGGTTCCTCAGCCTCAATCACGACGAACTGCTGAATACCGACAGTGTCCCCGAGCTGCTGCGTCACCTGCTGAGCACGCGTTATCGACGCATCGCCACGCAGGCACTGCATCGCTACGAGGAACATCCCGATCCGTTTCTGCTCGATGCCACGCTGGACCAACAGTTCTACGGCGAACTCATCGACCGCGCCCAGCACCTCGCGAGCACCGACCGTGGTCAGGTGCTCGATCTGATCGGCCGTATGGTGGATCGCCACAATCTGGTCTGGAGTCTGCGCTACCGCTACAACTACGGCCTACAGCCAAGCGAAGTGCTGTACCTCGCCATCGACGGCGGTCGCATCCTCAACCGCCGCGTGCTGCAGCACGTCATCCAGGCCGACACGCTCGACGAGGCGATCCGCCTGCTGCCGCAGAACCTGTTGCACGACGGTGAAATGCCGGGGCAGATCACACTGATCGAGGCCACGATGCGTGAGGAACTCGACGCATTCGCACGTCGCGCCATGCGTCGCAGTCCGTCGGCGCTCACCAGCGTTTTGTCTTACCTGATACTCCGCTACGGTGAGATCAGTGCCCTGTATGCGATCGTGCATGCACGCGTTCTGGGGCTGTCGGACGATGTCCTGCAGCAGGCCCTGCATCCTTCCACGCTGGTGGCCGCATGATCCGCGCCGGCACGCAGATGCGCCACGTCACGATCACGCTCATGCGTGAGGAACTCCCTGCGGCGAGCCTGATCCTCGCTGAGATGGAATCGTTCGCCGCCGACGAACGGCCGTTGCTCGAATCTGAACTACCCGAGATTCCGGGCCATACCTTCCGTGCACGAATCCGCCGCGCCTGGGGCCATCTCGACCGTCTCAACACCTTGCTTGGCGAAACCACGGAAGCAAACGCAGCGCCCCCTTTCCTGGTGCTGGGTCGCGAACAGCTCGTGGAGATCGACCGCTGGCTTGGCGAGGCGTGGCAACAATGCGCACCGTGCGACGAGGAGCTCCACCGTATCGAAGACGACTTCCGCGAGCTGCAAAACCTCAGCCGATCGCTCGAGGATTTCGCCGGCCTCGACATCGACCTCAACCGCCTGCAGGGTGCGCACTCGCATCTCGACATGCGCATTGGCACAGTGCCCGCAGACAACCTGTCTCGCCTTCAGGACGTACTCGCGCTATCGAACCACCTGGTACTGAACGTCGCCGGCGACGGTGACACGCGCCGCGTGTTGATCGCCGGCAAGCTCGAGGATGCGAGAATTCTCGACAGTGTGTTGAACGCGGCGGCATTCAAGGCGCTGACCATACCCGCAAGCTTCAACGACAGCCCACAGGCGCTCAAAGCCGACCTCGAACAGCGACATCAGGCGCTCGTGCTGCGTCGTCAGCAGCTGCTCGGCCAACTGGCCAACTGGAAGAGCAGCAACGAACGCGAACTGCACCGCGCGCGCCAGCTGCTGATCGCCGCCGAGCCGTACGTACAACTGCGCGGTGCGGCGCGTAGCCGCGGCCCGCTCGCCGCCCTGCAGGGCTGGATCCCGGCGGAGCGCACAGACCACGTCGAGCAGCAGCTGCGACAGCACCTCAAGTTGCCGTTCGTGTTCGAGTCGCGCGTGCCGCGCGCAGACGAGCGCCACCTCGTACCGGTACCGACGCAGGCACGCGGCCTGTTGCGGCCGTTCGCGGCACTCGTCGAACAGTACGGCATCCCACGTTTCGGTGAGTTCGACCCGACCGTACTGTTCGCGATCACCTTCGCCGGCATGTTCGGCATGATGTTCGGTGACATCGGCCACGGTGCGATCATCCTGCTGCTCGGCCTGCTGCTGCACCGCCGCCTCGGCGCATTCACCTACCTGTTTGCCCTCGCCGGCAGCTCGGCGATGCTGTTCGGCTGGTTGTACGGCAGCATCTTCGGTGTCGAGCACTGGATCCATCCATTGTGGATCGCACCGATGTCGGATCCGATCTATATGCTCAAGGTCGCGCTCGGCTGGGGTGTCGCGTTCCTCACCCTGGGTTCGATCATCGCAATCGCCAACCGCCTGTCGGCCGGGGACAGCGCCGGCGCCTTGTTCGGCGCGGGCGGCGTGGTGTCGCTGGTACTCTATCTCGCGCTACTCGGCGGACTCGTCGATTTCACCGACAGCGGCAGCTTCCCCGCCATCGCCACGGCGTTGATCGTGCTGATGCTCGCGTTGCTCGTCGGGTACCAATGGCATGCGTCGGACGCCCCGTACGGCGAACGCATCTTCACCACCGTCATCGAAACCTTCGAGATCGTCAACGGCTACGTCGCGAGTTCGCTGTCGTTTTTGCGCGTCGCGGCCTTCAGCCTCAACCATGTCGCGCTGTCGCTCGCGGTGTTCACGCTCGCCGACAGCATGGGCACCGTCGGCCACTGGATCACGCTGGTGCTCGGCAACGTGTTCGTGATCGTGCTCGAAGGCATCATCGTGGCCATCCAGACCCTGCGTCTGGAGTACTACGAAGGATTTTCACGCTACTTCTATGGCGACGGCACACCGTTCAGGCCTTTACGGGTCGGTCGCTCGCAGACTACTTGACGCATTCAACCAGGAGAGCCCATGTCCATTATCGTCACCCTGCTCAGCTGTGCCCTGCTCGGTCTGATTGCAACCGGCATATTCCTGCACTACCACCCGCTCGACGCGGCGCGTGTACGCCGCGTGTTCAAGCCGACCATCGCTGGCAACATCGCGCTGTTCTTTGGCGCCCAGCTCGCTGTTGCGTTCATCGGTGTCAGCGACGTTCTCGCCGCCCCCGCAGTTGAGGGCGCCATGGCCGGCACTTCCGAGATCAGCATCGGCATGGGTCTGGCATTCATCGGTATCGCGTTGCCGACCGCGCTGAGCACGATCGCCGCAGGGATCGCGGTCGGGCCGATCGGTGCCGCATCACTGGCCGCCGTATCAGAAAAGCCCGAGATGTTCGGTCGCACCCTCGTCTACCTGGGTCTTGCCGAAGGTATCGCCAT
>JAGRHA010000226.1 GCA_020445205.1 Gammaproteobacteria bacterium | reverse complement strand
CGCCGTAGATCGCGGGGCGGACGACAGCGGCGACGCGCGGGCCCGCCGACATCAGGATCGCCACGCCGGCGACGTCGAACGGGTGGATCAGCAGACCGGCGATGCGGTTGAGGTCGGTGGTACTCAGCGTGCCCTGCTGCAGCATGTCGGCGCTGATGCCCATCATCGCGGTGCCGCCGGCGATCGCCTTGGTGATGACCGGGAGCGTGACGCTGGTCGGCAGGTCGAGCGCGGCGAACACCGGTGCGGTCAGTGTTTCGAGCAGACCGATCGCGCCGCTGTCGCGCAACAGGTTCACGAGCAGCAGTGACAGCACGAGCAGGGGCAGGGCGCCGATCGCGATGCCGAACGCCTCACCGCCGGCGTGATTGATGACGTTGAGGACGCCCTTGGTATCTTCGGCCGTGCGGTGCTGTGGTGTGGGTTCGGGTGGCTCATGCTCGTCGGGCAGGCGGCGTGCGAAGCCATGATAGGTGATCGCGGCGGCAGCGATCGCGGCAGCGGCCGAGATCAGCAGCGTCGCCGGTCCGTTGAGGCCCATCGCGCTCATCGGGAACACGACGTTGGCCTGCGCCGCCGTGAACACCAGGGCGAGGGTGGCGGCGATATGCCGACGCGACAGGCCGCCCTTGTCCATCATGGTCAAGGTCGCCACGGGGGCGGCGAAGCTCACGAACAGGACCTGCAACAAGGCGAACACACCGAGACCCGGAACACCGAGCGGGCGCAGCGCAGGGGTGACCAGGGCCACGATACGGTCGAGAACGCCCTTGGCCTCGAGCAGTCGCATCATGGTCAGCATCACGATCATGATCGGCAGCAGGATGAACAGAGCGAACTCGACCGCGGCGCGGCCGGAGCGCAGGATCAGGTCGGCGAATTCGGTCATGCGATTGCGCTTTGTGCAGTGCAATAGCAGACACTGTAATTCAGGCTCGGGCGTTTGTCGCGCCGTTGGCGTGTAGCGTCGCAGCGTTGGCCGGCCGGGCTCGCCTCGCGCGACCCGAAAGCTGTCGGCGGCGCAGTGTCGGGCGTCGGGCGAAGCTCAGAAACGCGATATGACCGCGACGCCGATGACGTGCTGGCTGTAGCTGGGGTTGTCCTCGCCGAGCAACAGCACCTCGGGGATGCTGTTCACCTGCACGCCGTCGGTCGACCAGTCGTCGGCATCGAATTTTTCGTAACGGTAATTGAGGCGCAGCCGGGTGTTTCTTTCCACCTGGTAGTTGGCCTCGAGGCTCAGGGCGTGCAGACGTGACTTGAGATCGGGGAAGGGGCTGACCGGTGGCAAGGCGTTGTCGCTGCGGATGCGTGTTTCACCCGTCGAATCGCTGATCACGTAGTCCGCCGACAGGTCGAGGCGGTGATTGGGGCGCCAGCGCATGCCGACACCGAAACTGTCGACGGTGTCGTCGTTGTCGACGAACCAGTCGGGTGTGTTCGGCACCTGGCTGCCGCGCTGACGCGATTCGTAGGTTTCGCGACCGACGAACGCGTGTGCCGAAAGGTCTTCATCCATCTGGTAGGCCGCGTCAAGCGTGACACCGATACGCTGCGCCGCCGTCAAACCGACCTCGGTATCGTCGTAATCGTCGTCGCTGAGATCCAGGCTGGCGCCGAGCGTGAGGCGGTTGCCGGGTTGGTAGGAGATATCCACGCCGGCCGAGGTGCGGTCGCGATCCGAGATGTTGTACTTGCGCAGCAGGGGGTTCTCGCCGGTAATGGTCTGATAGCTGCTGCCGCGCCGGGATGCCACACCGCCACGCAGTGCGACCTGGATCTCGTCGGTCGCATTGAGGCGCAGTTTCAGTTCACCCTTGTCCTCGGTCGTCTTGCTGACCTCGGAAGGGTCGCGTTCCATGGTCTCGCGGCTGACTTCGCCGCTGAGCCGTGCCCGCCGATGCAGGCGGTAGCCCGCGGCGAGTGTTGCCGTACGCTTGTCGTAGCTGTAGGGCTGGTTGGTGGCGGTGGCCGGCGAACTCGTCAACACGCCGAAACTGTCGGCCACGAAGTAGTCGAAGGTGTCCTGCGGCGTTTCGTTATCGCGTTTCTGCATGCGGTAACTCGCCTTGAGGTTGAGTCCCCGCAGCGGCCGGGAGGTCAGTGAGAGCAGCGCGTTGTACAACATCACTTCGCCCTCGAGCGAGTCACGCGGCAACGCATGCGGTGTCAGTGTCGCGTTGACCGTATCGGGCTGGAAGGCGTCGTCCTGCAGCATTGCACCGATCGACGCCATCGCGGTGAGGCGCGTCGTTCCGAACAGTGTGCGCGCACCCGAGACGCTGAGCTGATGGAACTGGTTGTCGGGGGGCAGTGAGGTGCTGCCTTCGGCGCCGAGCGGGCCGGTCGCGCTGAAGGGCGACTGCCACGACAATGCATCGAAGTTGTTGTAGAAGAACGATCCCTCATAGGCCAGGTTGAGTATGCCGGCATCTGATGCATAGCCGAGCGCTGCGCGCAGCGTGTTGGTCGTGTAGTCGATGGGTACGGGCAACATGGCGGAGCGTGCGTTGCCGGCTGCCGTGCCGATCACGCCGGCCATCTGATCCAGGCCGTCCTTGGTCTCGGTCTGGTAGCCGAGCTCGAGTGTCCAGTTGCCATCGTTCGAATAAAAGCTGCTGCCGGTGCCGAGACGTTTGCGCAGTGTGCCGATCTCGACCTCGGTCAAGCTGTTTGCGAGCTGGGTGAAGGCCGTAGTGTCGGCGGCGTCGACCCAGCCGGCCGGCAAGGTCAGGTTGTCACCGCCGACGCCGCGGAAAACGGTGTGGCCGCGGAAGTCGTTGAACGGGATCTGACGATAGTCGATGAAGGCGTCGTAATGGCCCTGCGAACCCCAGCCGATCGCCAGCGAGCGCGAGTCGAGCCCGAGATCGAGTGCGCGGATATCCGCGTGGCCGCGTTCGCTGTCCGTGCCGTGCATCGTGAATTCGCCGTTCCAATACATGCCATCGTCGGTCAGCCCGTTGTAACGTCCGAAACGCGTCGACGCGTTGTCGACCCACAGCAGGCCGAAACCCGCCTCGGCATCGACATCGAATTGTGAGATCTGCGGTTCGAGGACCGGGTAACCGTACGAGGTGAAACTCAGGAACACGGTATTCTTGTCGAAATCGTTCGATGCATTGAGCAAGCCGACATCGTTGGAATGGCGCTCGATGTGGCGTACCCCGGTCGACACAAAGGCATTGCGTGCGACGAAGTACTTGACGCCGAGTTCGGCCGAGTAGATTTCGTCTTCGCGCCCGCTTTCGAGGTAGTCCGATAGGGTATAACCCAGGGCGAGGTGTGAGGTGAGGCGAGGTGTTGCGCGGAATTCGAGTCGGCCCGTCAGCGCGGTCGACAGGTAGCCGGGACTGCCGCGGTCCGTGGTTTCGTTGAGCGCGCGTTCGAGCTGTCCCGTGAGCTTGAGGGGTTTGGCCGGAAACAACGTGACCCGGCCACCGAAATCCGCTGCCGTGTAGGTGTCGAATCGCGCATCGTCATACGATTGTCGGATGGTGCCGACATAGGCCTCTGTCTTGTTGCCGCCACCGAAGTCCGATTTGATGCCTAGCGCGGTGCGGTAACCATCGGAATCGCGCTGGAAGCCGTTCTGGTTGTGCGACAGCTCATAGTCGCGGCGGTCATAGAGCGCCTGCGCGAACAGTTCATGCGCCTCACTGAGTGCGAACGATGCGCGCACGCCGAAGCCGAGCAACTCGCGATCGCGATCATCGTTGAACAGGGTGACCGCCCCTGCACCGACGTTGTTGTAGTCGAGCGCCTCGTAGGTGCCGCCAAAGCGCAGCGTCGCGGCACCGAGTGTCGTCTTCACGCCTGCGTGGGCGCTCCGGGTCTGGTAGGTCGTCGGCTCGCTGCCGGCAATCGAGGCATCGGGCGAGTCGCGTCCCTCATGATCGTGCGTGACGCCGACGCCGCCGAAGACGTCTGTCGTGTCACTGAGTGCGTAGCGCCCTTCGAGCGTCGCCCAGAAGTCGAGGTAGTTCTCGGCGTCGTAGTGGCCGTAGCGGCCAAAGCGCGCACCCGTGTCGAAGCGCAGGCTGTGCCGGTCCCAGGTCGAATCGATCTTGAGCTGCGGCGACACGACGGTGATCCAGTCCGAACGTTCACCGGTATCGGTGGCGAAGACGTTGTCGTCGAAGGACTCACTGATCGACAGCGTGGGACGGATACGCACGTTGTCGGTGTGATAACCCGGGCGGTGGTCCGTCGATTCGGCGTCGGTCGCATCTCCCGTGACATCGGCGGCATGAGAACAAGTGGCCGCGAACGACGCTGCTGCAAGTGCGATAAGCCAACGCTTTGTCGTCGATAACACCCGGAACCTCGGTGACAGATGAAATCTGTTCGTTCTGTTTGCCGTGCAGGCTTGTCTCCTGGACCCGATACACTTCCCTGGTTCACTGAGGGGCCGCGGCGACGTTGCCATTGCGGCTTCTCATTTGCAGTCTTTCATGAATGTGACGGCTGAAACTTGCGCTGAATCAGCGATACCGATGGTACCTGTGCCGGGTTGGGAACCGAAGGCGTGAGGTGCAGTGAATGTGTTACCAATTGTTTCACAGGCGCGGAAGCGGCTTGTGCGTCATTGACGCCGGACGTTATGTTGATCGCGTAAGAGCGCGTAGTTGAGGCGACAGGATGTTGGCCCCGCCAACGGTGATCGATGTCGATGGATCGAGCGCAACGACCACCGACACGTGTGGCAGTCGGGTCCATGAAACGATGGTTTTGGTTGATGGTTGTCTTGGCGACGAGTACCGCTGCCCATGCCGTGAAGGCTGCACCCAATGTGTCCGACAAGGCCCGGGAACAGCACGAGGAGATCTCGGGGCCGTTCGAGGACGGGCGCGATGTCACCGATACCTGTCTCGAATGCCACGAGGACGCGGCACGTGATTTCATGCAGACATCACACTGGACGTGGGAGGCGCATCAGCAGGTCTATGGTCGCGGACCTATCGCGACGGGCAAGCGTCACGCGATCAACAACTTCTGCTACGGCGTCGCCTCCAATCTCAGCAAGTGTACTGAGTGTCACGCGGGCTACGGTTGGAAGGACAACAGCTTTGATTTCGACGATCCGTTGAATGTCGATTGCCTTGTCTGCCACGACACCACAGGTACCTACCGACGTCTGGGCGGCGATGGTGGTGTCGCAGATCCCGCGACCGATTTCGAGTTCGTGGCGCGCAATGTCGGGATGCCGACGCGCGCCAATTGCGGCGTGTGCCACTTCTTCGCGGGTAGTGGTCACGCGGTCAAGCACGGTGATCTCGAACAGGCACTGGTGAATCCCCCGCGCTCGCTCGACGTGCACATGTCGGCCGACGCCGGCGACTTTGCCTGCCAGCGGTGCCACGTCACGCAGGCACACAGAATCCGGGGTTCGGCGATCGCAGCATCGCCGGGTGGCGGTGACGATGTGCGCTGTACCGACTGTCATGAGCTGCCGGTACACGCAGACAAGCCATTGCTCGATCAACACGCGCTGAGTGTCGCCTGTCAGACATGCCATATCCCGCGCTTCGCACGCGGTGCGCCGACCAAGCTCAATTGGGACTGGTCAACGGCGGGAACGGTACAGGAGGAGACGACGAATGCGCAGGGTTTGCCGCAATACGTCCCGTATAAAGGCAGCTTCAAGTGGGGGAGTGACGTTGTCCCGACCTACGCATGGTTCAACGGCCTGGCCGGTATCCATGCCTGGGGCGAACCGATCGACCCATCGACGACCACGGCGCTGAACTGGCCCGTGGGTGGCAAGGACGATGCCGCGGCGCTCATTTATCCGTTCAAGGTGCATCGCGGCCGGCAGATCTACGACAGCCAGCACGATTACCTGATCAACCCGCTGTTGGTGACCCGCGAAGGCTTTGTGTATACGCAGGACTGGGACAGTGCTGCGCGCATCGGCATGGCGGCGCGCGGGCTGGACTACAGTGGCAGCTTCGGCTTCGCCGACACGCTGATGTACCTGCGCGTCAACCACACGGTTCCGCCGGCCGATCAGGCATTGATCTGCGGTGATTGTCACGGCCGCGCGCAAAATCGTATGGACTGGCGGGCGTTGGGTTATCGCGGCGACCCCTTGTATATTGGTGGTGAGTCACGTCACCCCATGCAGCGTTGAACAACGGCTTAAAGATGAAAGCGAATCGATTCAAACCAACACGCTGGCTGCTCATGGTCGCGGGCTGCCTGGTCGCAGCGTTTGGTCAGCCGACAGTGGCGGCGAGCGCTGACGGCGGGGAAAGCAACAGCCCCCAGGGTGTTCGGCTCGAGGCCTGTATTGGCTGCCACCCCGCACAGTACGAAGCGATCAAGTCATCGCCGCACTGGATGCGTGGCGATCCGCGTACCCCCGGCAGCGCGCAGGAATGTGCGAGCTGTCATGGTGATCTCGAACAGCATGTGTTGCTGGCCGGCGATGCGAAGGCCACGGGCCTGCAGACATTCCGCAGCAAATCCCTGCTGACGCCGTCGGAGCAGAATGCCGTGTGCCAGGGGTGTCACAAGAAAGCCAATCTGCTGCATTGGGAGGGTAGTGCGCACGCGGCCGACGATGTCGGGTGTGTCGGCTGTCACCGTGTGCACGGCCCCGACCGGGTACGCGATCGGCATGCCGAGAAGGAAGTCTGCTTCACCTGCCACAGCGATCTGCGCGCACAGGTGCACCGGCCCTACGGTCATCCACTGCGTGAAGGTCTCATGACGTGCGGCGACTGTCATGCCGCACACGGCGGTCCCGGTGACGCGGAACTCAAAACGTTCGGCGTCAACGAGACCTGCTATGGCTGCCACGCCGAGAAACGCGGGCCGTTCTTGTGGGAGCACCAGCCGGTGAGTGAGGACTGCACGCTGTGCCATACCGCACACGGCGCAGTGAACAAGGGCATGCTCACGCGACGCCAGCCGCACCTTTGCCAGTCTTGTCATGAGCCGACGGCGATGGCCAACAACCCGCTGGGACCGCATGCGCGACATTCCCGTCTCGCACTGAGTTACCGCGAACCCGGTGCATTCGACCAGGGGCCGGATCCGGCGCCCGGCAGTCGCGGCATCTCACGGCTGGTAATGGGTGAGGCCTGTTCAAACTGTCACAACAAAGTGCATGGCACCAACCACCCAGCGGGTGCCAAACTCATGCGCTGACCCCCGCTGGCGACGTCCACGCGGCAAAAAAAGGGCGCCTGGCGGCGCCCGAGACATCACTTGGGAATCATTGCGCGGTCGATCAGCTGCGTCCGCCGCGCGCGCCACCGCTGCCTTGGCCACGGTCACCGCCTGTGGTCGTGTCGATGTCGCTGAGGAAGCGGTTCTCCGAATCGGCGCCCATGCCGGCGCGAACGAAATCGATGAAATCATCGTTGTCGTCATCGCGTGTATCGAGACGCGTGTTGTGAATGTCGTTGGGCATATTGGCCCAGCCTTCACCCCAGGGGCTGTTGTGGTCTGCCAGCACAGCCGCACTCACGGTCAATCCCAGCACACAGGCCGACAGCAGGGTCTTGGTGTTGCGCATTCTTGATTCTCCTGTTGCGGGTGATGGCGACGGTGTCGTCGCATTGCCATGTTGCAAGAGGCTAGTCGCGACGCGTTTCACCGTGATTTCGCGCACCCACCGAGGTGTTTCCAACTGCTACGCAACGGAAGCGATTGGAAACGATTGCAACAGTCTGTTTCAGACCGCCGCGCAACGCAGGAATAGACTGAAACCGAGTGGGAAGAACAGAAACATTTTCCTACGCAGGGCCGCGACGCTGTCGGGGTCCACAGTAAAAAGAGGCAGGGACGCCGCTTCGTGGGAGGTTCAACATGAAAACGCGTGGTCATACATTACGCAAGACCGCGGTGGCTGCTGCAGTGGTAATGGCAGTGGCTTCGACCGCGTTAATCGGCGACATGCCCACCTATGAGCTGGGGTTGTCACCGTTCATTTCCGCTGCCTATGCACGTGAAGAAGGCAGCGGTCACGCTGGCGCCGGGGGACAAAACGGCGCCATGGGCGGCCAGCGCGGTGGCCAGGGTGGCGAGCATGCCGCCGGGCAGGGCCATCGCGGCGGCAAATCGGTCGCCGATGTGCTGTCGGATGATGGCTCGGAAGAGGACAGTGACCGTCCTGAATGGGCGCAGACCCCGGGGCGCGACAACAAGCCGGGTGGCGGCAACGCCGGTGGCAGTACCAAGAAAGGTGATGATTACGGCGACCTGTTCGTGATCCTGCGTGACGAGGATGGTACGCCGACCGCGGTGCCCAACGCGCCGGGCGAAGTCTACATCCTGTTGTCGAATGGTGAAGTGGTCGCGACTGTCGATGGTGAAGTGCCGGAAGGTACCGATGCGTCGTTGCTGCAGGCTGTCGAGTTCGGTCGTATGAACATTGCCCGCTCACCCGACAGGGTGCTGGATCATGCGCTGCTCGAGGCATTGAGCAAGCTCGCGACGCTGGGTGAAGACGGTACGCTGGTCATCACGGCCGACAACCTCGAGTCCTTGACGGATGCCGCGGGCCGGCTTGTCGTCGACGGCGCGACGATCGACTCGCCGCTCGAGAACCTCGCCCTCTACGAGGCCTTGCTGTCGGCACAGACTGTTGACGGCATGCTGGTGCTGAGCGCGTCGTCGTCGAAAGATGGCGCCGACGGCACTTACACCGTACTGGTCGATCCGAGTCTGCGACTCGATCTGGCTGCGTCGGCACTCGCCGCGAGTTCGGACAAGACCGGTGATCTGACGATCGACGAGGTTATGCTGATCAGCAGCTTCCTCGATGTCGACGACGACCTTGCCGCGCTGGTGACGGACTACAGCTACGATACGCAGTCCGCATATGCCGGTGAGATGGTCACGGTACTGGTCGAAACTCAGCCTGACGTGTACGAACTCAAAACCGTGCCACTGCTGAGCAACGTGGAGTTCAACACCATCGATCGCTACTACATCGACGATGACGGAGACGTGGAAAGCGAGCACGACGGTGAAGGCATCGATGCCTTCGTTCAGGCAGCGGACGATGCTGTTCAAGTCATCGAGTTCGTTCACGACAACACCGCCCCGTAACGGGAGTCGCGGGATGGTGTAGCACAGCCGCGGGGTCGTCAGGCCTCGCGGCAGGGTGCCGGGGGTGCACGATGGGCAAGCGTTCGACACGAAACCTGCTGATCGCGATTGTGGCTGCCGTGTGCGTGTTCGCCGGCAATGTTCAGCGAACGTCATCACCCGATGAGGGTTGGCTGCTGGCGGCAGCGTCGGCAGCCGGCGGTCGCGGAGGCGGTCACGCAGACGGTGGACACGGTGGTGGGCATTCCGCCGACGGCGGTGACCACGGTGGGGACAGCGCGCACGATGCAGGTGACGCCGCCGGGCACGAACATGACGACGGCAGCGATGGCCACGGTGGTGCGGGCGGAAAGGGCCGCGGGCCTGCTTACAGGGGTGGCCGGCGCACAGCGGACATCGGACACGGCGGTGCCAGCCGAGCCGTGGTGCAGCTGATCTTCGAATACGAGTAATGACAATGACGTGAGTGGTCAGGCGGGAATGCGGACCTCGAACAGGGTGCCGCCCGCCGCGGGGGCACTGACGATCACTTGCCAGCCATTCGCATCACACAGTTAGCGTACGATGGCGAGACCCAGGCCACTGCCGCCGGTCGATCGGTTGCGTGAAGCCTCCAGGCGGTGAAAGGGTTCGAATATCGCTTCACGTTCCGCTACGGGGATCCCGGGGCCCCGATCGCTCACCCCGATCGTCATCCCGTGCGCACCCTTGTGATACGCGATACGAACAGGTTTGCCATCACCGTAGCTTACCGCGTTCTCGACCAGGTTCCTCAGTACGCGTTTGAGTGATTCGGCTTTGAGCCTGACGATGCATTCGCCGTGGCGATCGAGTTCGATGGTCGCGCCCGACCTGCCGAAGCCATCGATAACATCGTCGAGCAACGCGCAGACATCCGTCGGCGCCGCCTCCTCTTTGCCCAGCCCCCGCGCCAGCAACAATGTCTGCGCGATCAATGTCTCCATTTCTGCTATGTCATTCTCGAGTCCCTGGATCAGCGATGTGTTGTCGTTGTCGCGCAGCAGCTCGAGCTCGACGCGCATGCGCGCCAGTGGTGTCCGCAGGTCGTGTGAGATACCGGCGAGCAGCGTGGTGCGGT